>JASHPR010000324.1 GCA_030038015.1 Streptosporangiaceae bacterium | reverse complement strand
CGACCGGCCGGCCAGCCGCGCCCGCCCGGCCGCGTGCCTGAGCAGCGCCGTGCCCAGGCCCCGGCGCCGGCTTGCCGCGTGCACGAAAAGGGCCACGCCGGCCAGATGCCGGTTCTCCCGCTCCGGCAGCGTGAGCACGAACCAGCCGCAGGCCTTGCCCGCGGCGTCGCGGGCCAGCCAGGCCTCCGACGGATCCTCGGTCCAGCCAAGCTCCAGCCAGCCGGCGAACGGCCGGGACGACATGACCGGCCCGGCCGGGTCGTCGGCCGGGATGCCCGACAGGTAGACCTCGTGGCAGGCGCGCACCGGCGCGCTGTCGCCGGCCGGGGAGAACCGCTCGAGGTCCACGCCGCCAGCTAAGCGACACCGGGGCCGCCGGCGCCACCGGATATCGCCGCCGCCCCGGCCGGCCCGGGCGGCCTCCCGAGCCCAGGACGGTGCCGGGCCCCGTGACCAGGGCTAATGTTCGGGGTAACCGACGATGCCCGAGGGGAGGCTGCATCCCGGCGATGCCTGTTCTTGTCGGCACCTCTGGCTGGCAGTACCGCGACTGGCGGGGCGTGCTGTACCCGCCCGGCCTGCCGCAGCGCCGCTGGCTGGAGCACTACGCCAGCCAGTACGCCACGGTCGAGAACAACGGCTCGTTCTACCGGCTGCCGAGCCAGGAGACCTTCGCCGACTGGCGCGCCCGGACGCCGGCCGGGTTCGTGATGGCGGTCAAGGCCAGCCGCTACCTGACCCACGTCAGGCGGCTGCGCGACCCGGAAGAGCCCGCCGCGCGCCTGATGCGTGCGGCATCCGGGCTCGGCGACCGGCTCGGCCCCGTGCTGCTCCAGCTGCCCCCGAACCTCCCGGCCGACCCGGGCGCCCTGGATGCCTGCGTGCGCGCGCTGGCCACGTTCCGCGACCCGGCCGGGTCCCCTCCGGTGCGGGTCGCCGTCGAATGCCGGCACGACTCGTGGTGGTCCGACGAGGTCCGCGACGTCCTGTCACGCCACAACGCCACCCTGTGCTGGGCCGACCGGCTGGGCCGGCCGGTCACCCCGCTGTGGCGCACGGCGGACTGGGGCTACCTGCGTTTCCACGAGGGCGGGGCGCAGCCGTGGCCGCGCTACGGGCAGCGTGCGCTGCACAGCTGGGTGGCCCGGCTGGCCGGCACCTGGCCGGACGATGCGGACGTCTTCGTCTACTTCAACAACGACCCCGGCGCCGCGGCCATTTACGACGCGGCCGCGTTCGCGTCGATCGCCCGGAAGGCGGGTTGCGAGGTGAGCCGCACCGCCGTCCCGGGCGCGCTGGCCTAGCGCCGCAGGCGCCGGCCATGCGGCGCCCTCGGCGCGCCGCCCCGTCACTCTCCGGTCGGGCCGCCCGCGAGCTCGGCGACAATGTCGAGCTGGCCGACGTGGCGCGCGTACTCCTGGAGCAGGTGCAGCAGGACCCGCTCGAGCGACGCAGGATCGGCGCCGCCCCACCGTTCGCCCGGGCGGCCGGTGTCGGCAAGGTCGTGGGACCCGACAATGGCCCTGGTGCGGGCGGCCTGCGCGTCCAGCGCCGCGAGCAGGCCGTCGAGGGTCTCATCGGGCGGCACGTACCAGCGGCCGTCCCTGACATCGGCCCAGGGGTCAGCGACCGCGCGGCCCTCGAAGCCCCACTCGAGCCATCGCATCTCGACGCAGGTCAGGTGCTTGAGCAGCTCGACCGGGGCCCAGCCCGACGGCAGCCGGCTGCGCCGCAGCTCGCCGGCGGGCAGGCCCGACAGCCTGGCGGCCAGCCGGTCGCGGAAGAAGTCGAGGTACCTCAGCAGCACCTCGGCCCGCGATGCCGCGGGAGCGGTGGGCTCGGGAAACGGAAGGCTCATGGGTCAAGCCTGCCGCAGCGTCGCGGACATGATGGCCGGGGACCTCGGCGACGTCCCCGTCGGCTCCCGGAGACCAAGGCCTGGCTGGCCGGGTGCGCGCTGGAGCGCGCTCCGTGACGGCCAGCGCAGGCAGGTCCGGCAGGTGCCCCGGCGTTACCCCAGCGCCGAGGCCAGCTTGCCCTCCGCGGCCCCCGGCTCGCGCCCGGCGGGAAGCTCGCGGCGGATCCAGCGGTCGAGCACGCCGTCGCTCACCCAGGAGGTGATCAGCGCGTAGCGCGGCCGCGGGCCCGGGTGCCACACGACGTGGTACAGCCGCTCGGTGTCGATCACCAGCTGCATTCCCGGGTGCAGCCGGATGCGCGTCTCGGTCGCGGGATCCTCCCTGTCCTCACGCAGGATGAAGACCGATTTTCCGGGCGCATTGTCCAGCTCAAGCCACGACCGTACGACCCAGCCTTCGCCGCTCGGGTTGAGCCGGTTGTTGTCGTCCAGGTGGAGCTGGCGGAGCGCGCTCGCCTCATCGCTCGGATTGAGCTTGATAACGCGGACCCGCCCGAAGTTGCCGCCAATCTGCTCGACGTAATCGGCGAGGCCAGGAGCGATCTTGCGGTTCTTCGTCCAGACACCGTCCTTGTCCGGCTTGCCATGATCCCAGAAGCCACGGCAGTCCATCTCGCCCGTTGCTGACGTCAGCGGGGCGAAATTGGTGTCGCCACCGCTCTTCCAGTCCATATACTCGAGCGATTCCCACTCGGCAGGAGCAATGGGCGTCCCCTGCCAATCACGCAGGATGACGTATCCTTTCTCGGCCAGGATGTCGAGCTTGCGGTGCATGTCAATTCCCCTCGTGTAACGTTTGAGTTGCCTTTTCCTTCCAGGTCCGCCGTTTCCCATATCCCCTGGAAGGCCCGGCTACTCGTCCCGGCCAGCCGTGTTGCTGAGTTGTGGCAATGATTTTGGGATTCCATGGCCATAAAGCAGCCCATAAGCCGCAGCGCAGGCACCCAATTATCCCGAGCGCAATTCTCCGGGCCCCGGTCAATCGGGCGCACCACCCCCGGCGGCGGCACGCCTGGCGCGTCCCCAAGGCGGCTGACCCGGCCGGATCGCGGCGTTCGGTCAGGCGGTCAGCAAAGATCATGCGGGAGGTGAGCGAGCTTTCAGCCTTCTCTCAGGTGCACGGCCAACCATGGAAGCGTGCAGAGAGGCCGAGGAGTACCGAGGAGGCCGTTGCGATGAGCAGAATCTACGATCCGCCGGTCCAGGGCGAACCCGCGCAGACAACGCCGCAGCCGACTGGTCCGGAAGGCGGCTCGTACGGGTACCCCGGTTCCGGGTATGGCACCGAGGACCCCGGCTATGGCCCGTACGGCTACGGCGGCCCGTACGGCTACGGCGGCCCGGCCGGTCCCGGCGGCCCGTACGGCTACGGCTACGGCGGGGGCGGAGGCGGCCAGGGGCCGCGCAGCCGCGCCCACCGGTTCCGCCGCGGCGTACTGATCACAGCCGTCGCGCTGGCCGCCGGCCTTGGCACCTTCTACGCCGTCGGCGGCGCGGGCAGCGCCGGGAGCGGCACGGCGCTGACCACATCCCAGATCGAGGCGCAGGTCGACCGCGGCCTGGTCGACGTCGTCTCCACGCTCGGCTACCAGCAGGCCGAATCGGCCGGCACCGGCCTGGTGCTGACCTCCTCGGGCGAGGTGCTGACCAACAATCATGTGATCGAGGGCGCCACGTCGATCGCGGTCACCGATGTCGGCAACGGCCAGAGCTACAAGGCCACGGTGGTCGGCTACGACCAGACCAAGGACATAGCGGTCCTGCAGCTGCAGGGGGCCTCCGGCCTGCAGACCGTGAAGATCGGCAACTCCGGCTCCGCCGCCGTCGGCCAGAACGTGGTCGCGCTGGGCAACGCGGGCGGCAAGGGCGGCACGCCGTCGGTCGCCACCGGCCAGATCACCGGCCTGAACGCCGCGATCACCGCGTTGGACCAGGGGTCGGGCACGACCGAGCAGCTGACCGGCCTGATCAAGGACAACGCGCCCATCCAGCCGGGTGACTCGGGCGGGCCGCTGGTCAACACCGCAGGCGAGGTGATCGGCATCGACACCGCGGCGTCGAACTCGATGCAGTTCCAGTCCCAGGAGCCGGCCGAGGCGTTCGCGATCCCGATCAACGAAGCGCTCACCATCGCCGGGCAGATCGAGGCGGGCGACGCCTCGTCCACGGTGCACATCGGCGCCACCGCCTTCCTGGGCGTCGGGGTCGAGTCCGCGAGCAGCGCGGCCGGCCAGGGCATCGCGGCCGGCTCTGGCGCCGTGGTGGCCCAGGTGCTCCAGGGAACGCCGGCCGCCGGCGCCGGGCTGTCCGAGGGCGACGTGATCACCTCGGTCGACGGCACGTCCGTGTCCTCGCCGTCGGGGCTGCAGGCGGCCCTGGAGGAGCACCACCCGGGTGACAGCGTCCGCATCGGCTGGACCGACCAGTTCGGCCAGGCGCATTCGGCCACCGTGACCCTGGCGAACGGCCCGGCGGCATAGGCAGATCACCGGCAGCAGGCAGTGCCCTGCAGGCGGCTGGCCGGGACCTGGCCATCCTGCAGGGCACTGCTTATGGGCCGCCGCGGCGTGCCCGGTGCGGCGGCGGCCGGGGCGCTCGTCGCGGCCGGCCAATGTACCCCGCCTTGTGGAGCGCGAGCCCGCCCATTAAGGCGAGTACCCGTAAAGCAGAATCCAGAGCATGATTACGTAACGTAATCACCCTTCTACAAATTGCTGCGAAGAAGCCTCTGACTTTGCTAGCCTGCCTATCGAAATCGGTCAGGCGGGTGGCTGCATTCGACCGGTTTCCATTCATTCCAGGGTCTTGTTTTCACTTTATGGGGGTCTTTGCATGCGCGTGTTGCGCTATCTACTCGTCTCAGGCTCGGCCGCCGTCGCGGCGGGGTCCATGGTGCTCGCCTCGCAGGCGGTCACCACGGCTGCCGCCCCCCGGGGCGGCTTAGGGCCGGCGGCAGCGGCCCAGCCGTCAGGCCGGTTCCTGGCCCGGGCGCGTGCCGCCCTGGTCAGCTACCTGGACACCAACCGGTCAGCACCGCCGTTCACGTCCGGCATGCCGGGCGCGCGCACGGTCAACCTCCCGGCCGCGGCGCCCGCGGCCACGCCGGCGTCCAGCTCCTACAACTGGTCCGGCTACGCCGACGTGTCCTCAACCCCAGGCACGTTCACCAGTGTCAGCGGGCAGTGGCGGACGCCCAGGGTGAGCTGCACCCGGGAGGACGAGCTGACCTCGGAATGGGTCGGCCTCGACGGCTACGCCAACGGCACGGTCGAGCAGGACGGGACGCTCAGCTGGTGCTACCTCGGGCGGCCGACGTACTTCACCTGGTGGGAGATGTACCCGGCCGGCACCATCGAGGTCGGCACCTCGCTCCGCCCAGGTGACAAGATCGCCGCGAGCGTGACCCGCAGCGGCACCAGCTACACGCTGGCGCTGACCGACTCCACGCACCCGGTGAACAGCTTCTCGACGACCCAGACGTGCACCCTCTGCCTGAACGAAAGCGCGGAGTGGATCGCCGAGCGGCCCGCGTTCGCGATCGGCATCGCGCCGCTCGCCGACTACGGAAGCTGGACGCTCTCCAGCGCGAGCGAGACCGCGGGCAAGACCACGGGCACGATCTCCAGCTACCCGGCCTACTACAAGATCGACATGGTGGACGCCACCGACACCTACCCGCTCTCCCTCACCTCGGGCCTGTCGAGCCCGGGCACGGCGTTCATGACGCACTGGACCGACAGCTACTAGGCCGCCAGGGCAGCCCGGTCCAGCCGCCGGGCCCACGTCACCGCCGAACTGGCGCGGGCCCGGCGGCTCTGTCGATCAGCCAGCCGGCGGCGGCCTCGCGGTGCTCCTCCGGCGTGCCGAGCATCAGCTCGGCGGACTTGGCGCGCCGGTAGTACAGGTGCGCGTCGTGCTCCCAGGTGAAGCCGATCCCGCCGTGAATCTGGATGTTGTCGGCGGCGGCACGGAAATAGACCTCGCTGCAGAACGCCTTGGCCAGGCTGGACACCAGCGGCAGCTCGCCGGACTGCTCCTGCGCCGCCCACGCGGCGTAGTACGCGGCGGACCTCGCCGACTCGACCTCCAGCAGCATGTCGGCGCACATGTGCTTGATCGCCTGGAAGCTGCCGATGGGGCGGCCGAACTGCATCCGGATCTTCGCGTACTCCACGCTCATGTCCAGGCACCGCTGCGCCCCGCCGACCTGCTCGGCGGCCAGCGCCACCGCCGCGTGCCGCAGCGTCTGCCCGACCACGTCGGCGGCGCCGCCCTCGGCGCCGATCAGCCGGGCCGGCACCGCGTCCAGTTCCAGCACCGCCTGCTTGCGCGTCATGTCGAGCGTCTCCAGCAGCCGGCGCGAGAGCCCGTCGGCGGACCCCTGCACGGCGAACAGGCTGGGGCCGGCGTCCGCCTGCGCGGCGACCAGGATCAGGTCGGCAATGTGGCCGTCGAGCACGAACGACTTGCGGCCGTCCAGCACGTAGCCATCGCCCGAGCGGCGCGCCCGGGTCTGCAGCCCGCCGGCCGACCACGCGCCGTCGTCCTCGGGCACGGCAAGCGTGGCGATCGCCGAGCCGTCAGCGAGCGACGGCAGGAACTCCTCGGCCGCGGCCTGGTCGCCGCTGGCCAGCAGGGCGTGCGCGGCGAGCACCGCGGTGGCGAAGTACGGGGCGCACAGCAGCGCGCGGCCCATCTCCTCGCACGCGACCGCGAGCTCGACCGGGCCGGCGCCGGACCCGCCGTACTTCTCCGGGATGGCCAGCCCCTGCAGGCCGAGCTGGCCGGCCAGCTGCGCCCAGGTCTGCGGGTCGTATCCCTGCTCGGTCTGCATCAGCCTGCGGACCTCGGCCGACGGCGACTTGTCCTGCAGGAAGCGCCGGAGCGTCGCGGCGAGCTCGCGCTGCTCGTCGGTGAATGTGAAGATCATGACTCCTCCGCCGCCGCTGGCGCCTGGGTCCCGACCTTGAGCTCGCGGAACGGGAGCGTGCGGGACGGATCCGGCTCCCTGGGCAGGCCCAGCACCCGCTCCCCGACGATGTTGCGCTGGATCTGGTCGGAGCCGCCGTAGATGGAGGGCCCGGGCGTGGCCAGCGCCTGGCTGGCCAGGCGCCCGCCGAGCGGCCCGTCGCCGCCGGCCAGCATCCCCCGCGGGCCGGCGATCAGGGACGCGGTGTCGCGCCACTGCCGGCCGATGCGGGAAGCCATCAGCTTGCCGAGCGAGGCCTCGGGCCCCGCCCGGCCCCCGGCCCGCAGCGCGGCGCGGGCCCGCTGGCCGTTCCACCCGTTGGCCGAGGCCAGCGTGTACAGCCGGACAAGCTCCTGGCGGACCACCGGATCGCTGTCCCTGCCGAGTTCCCTGGCCAGCCTGACCAGCGGGGTTATGCCGCCCGCCGTCATCGCCATGCCGCCGATGCCGAAGCTCCTGGCGTTCGCCTTGGCGTCGGCGATGAACTCGCCGACGGAGGCCTCCTGCTGCTCGGCGAACCTGCTGCCCCCCGGGGCGGTGAGCCGGAACCCGAGCCCGGTCTCGCTGCCCAGCGAGGTGCGCTCGAAGCTGAGCGTGGAGAGCGCCACGGCCCACCCCCCGTTCAGCTGGCCGATGATGGCGGACGCCGGAACCCGCGCGTCGGACAGGAACACCTCGCTGAACCCCGAATCCCCGGTCATCTGGATCAGCGGCCGCACCTCGACCCCCGGCTGGTTCATGGGAAAGGCGAAGTAGCTGATGCCGCGGTGCTTGGGCACGTCAGGGTCGGTGCGGGCGAGCAGCATCCCGTAGTCGGCGACCGGTCCCCCCGACGTCCACACCTTCTGGCCGTTGACGACGAACTCGTCGCCGTCACGTTCAGCCCTGGTCTGCAGGCCGGCCAGGTCGGATCCGGCTCCCGGCTCGCTGAACAGCTGGCACCATGCGTGGTCACCGACCAGCACCGCGCGGACGAACTGCCGCTTCAGGTCGTCGCTGGCATTCGCGATGATCGTTGGCGCGGCGAGCATGATGCCCAGGCCGGCCGGCGGCCCGGGCGCGTCGACCCGGTTGAACTCGGCGTACGTGAGCGCGGCCAGGTCCGGCGGGAGCCCCCGGCCGTACCACTCGGCGGGCCAGCGCGGCTGGGCCCAGCCGGAGTCCGCCAGCCGCTCCAGCCAGGCCCGCAGGCTGAGCTGCGGGTCGAAGTTCTGCTCTATCCAGTCGCGCGCCTCCTGGCGCACCGAATCCGCCGTGGCTTCCACTGCGCACTCCGATCTCTCCCGCGGCCATCGTAACGACCAGGCAGCTCTGGTCCTGCTATCCGTTCTTATGAACTTGCCTGAACGGTTCGTCGCGATCAACTGCGGGTTCCCTGGCGAGCCCGAGGATCCGCTCGGCCAGGATCGTGCGCTGGATCTGGTCGGTCCCCCCGGCGATCGAGACCGCGGGGACCGACAGGAGGATCTCGCTGACCGTTCCGCCGGCCGGGTCGTCGGCGCCCGCCAGCATGCCGCGCGGCCCGGCGATCAGCGCGTGCACCCGTGCCGCGGCCCGGGCGATGTTGCTGCTGGCCAGCTTGGCCAGGGAGCCCTCCGGGCCCGGCGGACGGCCGGCGGCCCTGGCCGCGGCGGCCCGCTGCGCGGTCCAGCGCGCCGACCACTCCAGCGTGATGAGCTTGACGATCTCCTGCCGGACCAGCGGGTCGGCGTCCCGGCCCGCCTGCACCGCGCGCTCGATGACCAGGTCGGGCCGCCCGGCGCGCTGCGGGTACCAGCGGTACGGCGCCATGGCCCGCTCGGCCTCCTCGGCCGCCTCGCGCAGCGCCC
>JASHPR010000323.1 GCA_030038015.1 Streptosporangiaceae bacterium | reverse complement strand
CCGGTGCGGGGTGTGCCCGCGGCTGCGCAGGGACCGGCCGGCTCGGCGGCCAGCACGGCCTGTGCGCGATCGGCGGGCGGCCGGTCGTCGCCACACATGTCCCGCATTTCGGTGCGGAGGATTGCCTGCGCGGGCGCAACGGCTCGGGCACGATCTTCTTCTCCGGGTGCAACCTGCGGTGCGTGTTCTGCCAGGACCGCCTTGAGCCATCGAGGCCGGGCTGCGGCTGCCGATCGTCTACAACACCAGCGGCTACGACAGCCTGGACAGCCTGGCCCTGATGGACGGCATCGTTGACATCTACCTGCCCGACCTGAAGATGTGGACTCCCGGGCGCGCCCGCCGCTACCTGCGGATGCCTCGGCTATCCGCACACCGCCCGGCAGGCAGTCACCGAGATGCACCGCCAGGCCGGCCCGCTGCGCTTGGGCGAAGATGGCCTGGCCCGGCGCGGGCTGCTGGTGCGCCACCTGATGATGCCCGGGATGCTGCAGGAGACCAGGGCGATCTTGCGGTATGTGGCGGAAGAACTCGGCACCGGCACCAGACGCCCGGCCGGCGCAGCCAGGCATCCGCGCTGCTGCTGCCCAGGGCGCCGGCCGCCCACAGCTAGGCAGCTCAGACTGTCGGGGACGCCACGCCATTTCCCGTGCATCGACACCAGCGAGGGTCATCGCTCCTGCATTGAGTTCGGACTGGCTGATCAGGATGCTGACGTAGGTCGGAAGCTACGGCTGGCGCTGCAGGTCGGACCGGCGTATTAAGTTAGCGTTGCGCATGGCGTAGGCCACATTGATGATCCCGACGATGACCCAGATCAGGGCCATGAGCATGATCGCGGCCACGCCCGGGGATCCCTTGAGCACGATCGCAGTCACCGACAGGGCCACCAGCATGGACCCGAGGGCCAGCATGATGGACTGCCGGCCGGAGCGGTCGGCCCGTTCGGCCCGGATCATGCGCCGCTCGGCCCGGATCACGCGCCTGGCCCGGCGGCGCTGGTGCCTGCACCCCGCGTACCGGTCGAGCTGCGTCAGGATGCGGCTGTCCACCTCCGCCGCGACCCGGTTGTCGATCTCGGCCGCGATCCGCTGGTCGATCTCCGCGCCGATGCGTTCAACGAGACCCTCGGCCAGTGCCTGGTCATAGCCCGAGCCAAGTTCCTGCATGGCGGCCACCGAGGCGGCGATCTCAGCCCGGCGATCTGTGGCCATTACGCCCTCCGAACGTTCCGTCAGCCCTTGCCGAAACGGTACGGACCCCGGGCAGGCAGGCGGAATGCGGCTAGCCCCCGTTCGCGTCCTCGGGTTAGCCCCACCCTGGCCGCTCCGGTCGTCTGGTGTGCTGCTGCTACTTGGCCGTTCCGATGAGCGGAAGCGAATGCCGCCGGTGAGTTGGCCGAGACTGCTGCCGGCGCCGGCGGCGCGCACCCGACCGCCGCGCTGCCGTCACATCGACCCGCGGAGGTCCGCTCAGCCCCGGTCACGGGAGCGAACCGGGCAGGCGCTGGCGGGCCGGCTGGGTAGCCTCGGGCCGGGCTGGTCGAACGCCGGGCTCGCAACGCCGTGGCGCCGGGAGGGACGCATGCTTGTGGCCAGGTTGCACCGGGTGGGTGAGCTGCGGCTCGGCCGCGAGCCGGTGCCCGCGCCCGGGCCCGGGACCAGCCTGGTCCGGGTGAGCGCGGTCGGGATCTGCGGCTCGGACCTGCACTGGTGGGGTGAGGCAGGGATCGGGGATGCGGTGCTGGACCATCCGCTTGTCCTCGGGCACGAGGGAGCGGGGATCATCGAGGACGGGCCCAGGCGCGGCGAGCGGGTGGCGATCGACCCGGCGGTCCCGTGCGGAGCCTGCCGCTGCTGCCTGGAGGGCCACCGCAACCTGTGCACCGACGTCGTCTTTGCCGGGCATGGCGGGCAGGACGGCCTGATGCGCGAGTTCGTGGCCTGGCCTTCCTCGCGGCTGCACCGGCTGCCCGACCAGCTCAGCGACGCCGAAGGCGCGGTACTGGAGCCGCTCGGCGTGGCGATCCACGCGCTTGACCTGGGCCACCTGCGGATCGGGGGCACGGCGGCTGTCGTCGGCTGCGGCCCGATCGGGCTCCTGCTCGTGCAGCTGCTGGTGTCGGCGGGCGCGGTGCCGGTGCTTGCCGTCGACCCGCTGCCGCACCGCCGGGACGCGGCCAGCCGGTACGGCGCCGCGGCCGCGGTGGACCCGGCAGCGCCGGGCGCCCTGGCGGCGTTGCACGAGCTGGCCTCCGGCGGCGTGGACACGGCCTTCGAGATCGCGGGAACCGACGAGGCGGTCCAGCTCGCGATGGCGGCCGCCCGCCCGGGAGGACGGGTGGTGCTGGCCGGCATCCCCGGCGACGACTGGACCAGGTTCCGTGCGTCGGTCGCCAGGCGCAAGGGCCTGACGATCGCGATGGCCCGCCGGATGAACGAGGTCTACCCGCGGGCGATGAGCCTGGCCGTGCGCGGGCAGGTTGATCTCGGTTCACTGGTGACGCACCGGTTCCCGCTGGCCGCCGCGGCCGAGGCGTTCCGGCTGGCCGCGCAGCGCCGTGGCCTCAAGGTGATGATCGAGCCGGGCGGGTCGGCGCGCCAGCCAGCGGGCCGGGGCTGCCGATCGGGCATGCTCCCCTGAGGGACGGGCACGGCGGCCGCTGCACCTAACTGGCTGGTGTAGCCACGGCATTGCCCGTTCATGCTGGAACGCGTGCTACGGCACCGAGCTCGACCGTGAGCTGAGCCGGCGCAAAGTCAGCGGGATCGTTCTGGCCGTTTCCCCGGGATTCAGGGCGGCTGTGGCCGGTGGTCTGGAGTGCCAACGGCACGGTCGTTAGGCTGCCAGTGGGGTCTCGCCCTCAACGCCCAGACCAACGGAGGCAGCGTATGGGTACGGTCACGACGAGC
>JASHPR010000322.1 GCA_030038015.1 Streptosporangiaceae bacterium | reverse complement strand
CCCCACCGCCACGCCCACCCCCACGGCCACGCCCACCCCCACCGCCACGCCCACCCCCACCGCCACGCCCACCCCCACGGCCACGCCGACCCCCACGGCCACGCCGACACCGACGCCGACCAAGACGGCGACGCCCACGCCGACCAAGACGGCGGCCCCGGCCACCCCGCTGCTGTGTCTCGAGGTGCAGCCCTCGTCGATCACCGCTCAGGTGGAGCCCGGGTCGGCGGGGGGCTACGTCATCCTGGTCTGGGCCGTGGGTCGGGCCATCGGCCCGGCGACCGTGCAGATTCAGGTGGCCCAGGCCCTCGACGTCACGGGGGCGACCTTCAGCGCGTGCCCGGGCGGCAACGGCACCATCTGCGAGGTCGGCACTCTGTCGCTGTCCCAGTCCGATGAGGTGGACGCGAGCGTCAACGTAGGCAGCAACGCGACCGGCGGAGAGCAGGTGCAGCTCACGGCGACGGTGTCCGCGCCCGGCGTGCACAACGCTTCCTCGTCCGCGGTGATCACCGTGATCACGCCGACTCCCTCCGATCCGAGCGGCCTGCTCGGTAGCGAGGCGCTCGCGGTCGGCTTGGCCGGCGGGGACTACCCACCCCTGGTGGACCTGCCGGGGGTCGCGGGGGCCAACCCGACGGCCTTGTTCCCGACGGTGTCGCCGCAGTCCGGCTCCGGCCGCCACGGGCGGAGCGGGCCGCGCCTTGACGCGGCCACCACGGCGGCCGTAGTCCCGCTCAACGGCCTGACCATCGGGGGCCAGCTGGCCGGGGTCGTAATGCTGGTCGGCGCGCTCACGCTGGTGTTCGTGCGGATCTCGCTGCGAGCGAAACCGCCGGAACACCCGGGGACACCCAGCTAGTTACCAGGTTGGTTCCCATGCCTGGCGATTCGCGCGGGGCGCGCGCAGGCGACGAAGCCGTTTCCCGGCATGGTCATGCCGAGCGCCACCACCCAGGGAGTCCGGTCCGTGGCCTTCACCCCGGACGGCAGGTACCTGGCGGCGGCCGACGACGACCGCAGGGTCTATATCTGGGACCTGGCGTCATACGAGATCGTGGAACTCCTTTCCGACTCGGGCAGCCAGGGCATCCACGCCGTTGCATTCAGCCGGAACGGCCGCCTCGTGGCGGCCGCGGACGGCGACGGCAAGACGTAGCTTTCGGACGTCACGAATATCGGCATCAGGGCTCTCCTCACGGCCGCCGGGCAGCTCGACCCTCGCGCAGGGCGCCTGGCCGAACAGGAAGAATGGCATGGGCAACCTCGCCGCCCGCGACAGATCTCCGAATCTTGGCCTTTAAGCTTCTGCAACGTTCTCTTACCGAGCCTCACATGACAGAAATGCTTCATGGATATTCGGCTAACTGAGGCCGTACGGCTAGTTAACAAACAGCACCACTTTCCGCAACAGTCTGGTCACTGCGGAGGCATCCGGCGTAATCTCGGGGACCGGGGTTCCGGAGGGTGGAGGTTAAACCTAAAGGGTGGGGGTTTAAAGGAGCGATGAGAGGTCTGGCTCGGATAGCGTTCATTGCTGCGCCCGTGCTGATCTTTGGTCTCAGTCTTGGGTCTGCTCCAATCGCTTTGCCTGCCGCGTCCAGTCCGGCAGCCGCGATCACAGATCTGGCCTCCGTATCCGCCCCTCAAAGCGCTGATCCAGCGCCGGTACTCAGATCGTCCGCCACGTCGCCAGGGGCAGATACTGAGTCCATAGTCACAACGCTGTATGCCCCTCCAGCGGCGTCAAGCTGGGGCCAGGTGGAATCTGCAGCGCCTACGGTCAGCGCAGCCATCGTGGATATCTGTGCGCCCGATGGATCGGGATCAGGATGCAATGGTCAGCCGGCCGACGCGGAGAATACGGCCTGGGTACCCACCATCCAGGCGCTGCGAGCAGCGGGTATTACGCCTCTCTACTACATATCGACCGGATACGGAGCCGCGCCGCTGGCTACTGTTGAAAGCGAATTGCTGAATGCCATCACCTGGTATGGCATTAGCAGCCCCATGTTCGACGAAACTTCTGTCTCGGCTGGTGAGGCCAGCTACTATCAGGCGTTGTACACATTCGCCATCGCCAACGGCGCCAAGACCGTGATGTTCAATCCGGGAACTGTCGCGCCGCAGACCTTCATGTTCGGCCCGGACGAGATTCTCCAGCAGTTCGAGGGATCAGAAGCGCAGTTCGACGCAACGTCATTCCCGAGCTGGATGGCTTCGTACCCGCCCTCGGAATTCTCGGCCACCATCAGTGCGGGCACTTCGGCTGGCGTGGGCACCGACGTAAGCGATGCTGCGGAGGACGGCATCGGCAACGTCTACGTCGATGACGAAGCGGAACCACCGAGCTACGCCACCTTGCCGGCTTTCTGGTCGGCCGAGGTGCAGGACGTGGCTGCCACCGCGGTCCCGGGCTCTCAGGTGATCACGTTCGCCAGCCCGGGCCCGGGCACCGTCGGCGAGTCGGTGACGCTGTCCGCCACCGGCGGCGGCTCTGGCCAGCCGGTGGTGTTCTCGGTCGATGCCAGCAGCGGGCCGGGGGTCTGCTCGGTGTCGGGCACGGACGGCAGCACGGTGAATTACCTGGCCGCGGGCAGCTGCGTGATCGATGCCAACCAGGCCGGCGGTGACGGGTACGC
>JASHPR010000321.1 GCA_030038015.1 Streptosporangiaceae bacterium | reverse complement strand
GCCAGGACAAGATCGGCGCGCGGGCCAGGGCCGGGCCGGGTTCCTGGTCAAGCCGGGCGAGGCAGGTCACGCCCCCGCGGCAGCGATGCCGCCTGGGCCGGTGCTCGGCCGGCGTCGCGTGCCTGGCGGAGGACCTTGGCTATCTGGGCGGCGACGTCCCTCGGCCTGTCTCGCACGGCGAATGCTGGGAAGCGCAGGACCCGGTACCCATCAACCGTCAGTTCGTTGTCCCGCTGCATGTCGGCCCACCAGGCGCGCGCGTCCATGTGCCACCGCCCATCGATTTCGGCGACGAGACGCGCCCATTCCCAGACGGCATCCAGCCACCGGAATCCCTGGCTGTCCACGCGGCGGACCTGGCGATCTGGTTCCGGAAGCCGGTACCGGCGCACCAGGTCGCAGAAGTCCAGCTCGGACAGGGCCTCGGCACCGCCGGTGACGTCCGCGAGCGTGACCCGCATCAGTGCCCGGCGGGGTACCCGCTGACGGCGCTCTACCACGCTGCTGAGCTCGGCCGCCGTGATCAGCCGCTGCTGGACCCCGGCAGCCAGGATCGCCCTGGCCGTGCGATCCGTACCCGACCAGGCGGCCGCGTCTACAAGTGATCTGCCGATCCTGGTCCGCGGGGGTCGCCGCACCGGGTGGACGTCAGCGTGACCGAGCAGCCGAGAACGGTGGACAACGACACCGGGCAGCAGCTTTCGCGCGCGGCGGGACGCGGGGACGATCAGGTGTGTCCTGGTCTCGTCGAACCCGGTGAGCCCATCGAGCCTGGCCGCCGTGAGCCCGGCCAGCACGGCTCCGTCGCCAGCGGCCAGGACCGCAACCCAAAGGCGCTGTTCATCGGTCAACGGCCCGGACTGGGTGACGAGCACGCCATCGGCTGCCCGCTGCCAGCGGCCGCTGGCCAGGCGCCAGCGCACCGCGGGCCTGCCCAGGAACCGGATGGCCGACTCCACGGTGAGTACGCCCGCCTGGCCCTGACAGAGTTCCGCGAGATCGCTGGCAAAGTCGCCATTTAATATCCTCGCCATCGGACAACAATGGCAAGGAAGCGCCGTTCAGCGGCGTGCACATACCAAGGCCTGTGGATAACAAAACTCCCGGGCCGCCACCTGTGGATAACTTGCCTTGTCGCCACATATATGTGGTCGCCGGCGGCTGTGGGCACAGCCGCTCGTGACCACTTTTGCTTCGGACCCGCCAGGCCGGGGCGGAGTGGGCTCACCATGGGCACCACCAGCATCAGAGACCTCAGGTGCAGCCAAGGCGCAGCCGGGCCAGGCGCACGCCACGCGGGCGCCAGACGTACGCCAGGCCAGGCGCACGCCAGACCACCCACACGCACGCCAGACGGACCCAGACGCACACCGTTGGGCGGGGCGTCAGGTGAGGGCGCGGGGCGCCAGCCGACGGGACTGGCGTCAGGTGAGGGGGCGGGCGGTGGGGGTGATGGCGACGGGCAGGAGGGTGTCGCCCGCCAGGTAGCGGTCCACGGCGGCAGCGGCCGACCTGCCCTCGGCGATGGCCCACACGATCAGCGACTGGCCACGGCCCATGTCCCCGGCGACGAACACGCCGGAGACGGACGTCGCGTAGCCGCCGTCCCGCGCCACGTTGCCCCGCGTGTCGAAGTCCACGCCGAGGTCGGTCAGCAGCACGCCGCGCTCGGCGCCGGTGAACCCCATGGCCAGCAGCACCAGGTCACACCGGAGTTCCCGCTCGGTGCCGGGCAGCGGCCGGAAACCGCGCCCGTCCGGCTCCACCTCGACCAGGCGCAGCGCCCGCACCCGGCCTGCCTCGTCGCCCAGGAACTCCTCGGTGGAGACCGCGTAGACGCGCTCCCCGCCCTCCTCGTGAGCGCTGGACACCCGGTAGATCAACGGGTACGTCGGCCAGGGCTGGCTGTCCGGCCGCTGGTCCGGCGGGCGGGGCATGATCTCCAGCTGGACCACAGACGCCGCACCCTGCCGCAGCACGGTACCCAGGCAGTCGGCGCCGGTGTCGCCGCCACCGATGATCACCACGTGCCGGCCGTGCGCCGAGATCGCGGGCTCCCCCGCCGCGCCGTGGGCCATGCCATCCGCCGCGCGCCGGGCCGGGCCGCCGTCTCCCGCCGCGGCGCCGCGGGCCACGCCGTCCGCCACCGCGCGGTTGGCCAGCGGAAGGTACTCCATCGCCTGGTGGATGCCGTCGAGCCCGGCGCCGGGCGCCGGAAGCCCCCTCGGCACGGTCGCCCCGCCGGCCAGCACGATCGCGTCGAAGTCCTCGCGCAGGTGCTCAGCGGTGACGTCCACGCCCACGTTCACGCCGCAGCGGAACACGGTTCCCTCGGCCAGCATCTGCACCAGCCGCCGGTCCAGGTGCCGCTTCTCCAGCTTGAACTCGGGGATGCCGTAGCGGAGCAGGCCGCCGGGCCGGTCGGCGCGCTCGTACACCGTCACCGCGTGGCCGGCCCTGGTGAGCTGCTGGGCCGCGGCGAGCCCGGCCGGCCCGGAGCCGACCACCGCCACCCTCCGGCCCGCCGCCACGGCGGCCGCCGACGGCCGCTGCG
>JASHPR010000320.1 GCA_030038015.1 Streptosporangiaceae bacterium | reverse complement strand
GGCCGCGGGCTCGATCCGCACCGCGCAGAACTTGAACTCGGGGATCTTGCCGAACGGGTCGATCTCGTCGATGGTCAGCAGGTTGGCCGCTGCCTCCCGGAAATGGAACGGGATGAAGCAGCTGCCGCGGCTTTCCCGGTGGGAGAAGCGGGTTGCCAGCACGATCGAGCCCCGGCGGGAGGTCACCCTGGCCGGCTCGCCGTCGGCCAGGCCGAGCTCGGCCGCGTCGTCGGGATGCAGGTACACCTCGGGCCTGGGGCTGATCGCGTCCAGCGCGAAGGACCGGCGGGTCATCGACCCGGTGTGCCAGTGCTGCAGCAGCCGGCCGGTGGAAAGGATGATCGGGTACTCGTCGCTGGGCAGTTCCCTGGCCGGCATCCACTCGGCGGGCACCAGGTGAGCCAGCCCGTCGTCGGTCCTGAACTTCTCGCCGAACATGACCACGGTGCCGTCGCTGCGGGTGGGGTCGGGGTTCGGGTACAGCTTTCCGGACAGGCCCAGGTTGTCGTAGCTCAGGTTGGCGTAGTTGGGCATCACCGCGACGATCTCCTCGAAGACCTCCCGCGGCGAGGCGTAATCCCAGCCGAGCCCGATCCGGTTCGCGATGTCCTGGACGACCTCCCAGTCCAGCCGGGCCTGGCCCGGCGGTTCCAGCACCTTGCGGCCGAGCTGGACCCGCCGGTCGGTGTTGGTGTAGGTGCCCTCCTTCTCCAGGTAGGACGTGGCGGGCAGGATGACGTCGGCGAATTCGGCGGTCTCGGTCAGGAAGATGTCCTGGACGACGAGGAAGTCGAGCGCCGACAGGGCCTTGCGGACCTTGTTGATGTTGGGGTCGGACAGGAACGGGTTCTCCCCCATCATGTACATGCCGCGGACGCCGCCTGCCAGGGCCGAGCCGATGATCTCGGTGACGGTGAGCCCCTTGTCGGGGTCCAGGTTGCCGGTCTGCCAGATGCGCTCGAACCTGGCCCGGACCTCGGGGTCGTCCGCCTTCTTGTAGTCCGGGTAGAACATCGGGATCAGGCCCATGTCCGAGGCGCCCTGCACGTTGTTCTGCCCGCGCAGCGGGTGCAGCCCGCTGCCGGGCTTGCCGATGTTGCCGGTAATCGCGCACATCGCGATCAGGCAGCGGGCGTTGTCGGTGCCGGTGGTGTGCTGGGAGATGCCCATGCCCCAGAAGATGACCCCGGCCCCGGCCTCGCCCCAGGCCCGGGCCACCTGCCGGATCACCTCGGCGTCCAGCCCGGTGATCTGGGCGGCGCGCTCCGGCGGGTAGTTCCGGACGGTCTCCGCGAGCGCCTCGAAATTGGTCGTCCGGTTCGCGATGAACTCCCGGTCCGTCAGCCCGAGCCTGATCACCTCGTGCATGACGCCGTTGTAGAACGCGACGTCGGTGCCCGGCTTGAGCTGGCAGAAGATGTCGGCGTGGTCGGCCATCTTGTCGGCCCGCGGATCCACGTAGATGATCGTCGTCCCCCGGCGCCTTGCCTGTTTGAAGAACGTTGACGCCACGGGGTGGTTCGCCGTCGGGTTGCTGCCGGTCACGATCGCCACGTCGGCGTTCAGCACGTCGCCGTACGTGGTGGACACGGCACCCGAGCCGATCCCCTCAAACAGCGCGAACACGCTCGAGGCGTGGCACAGCCTGGTGCAGTGGTCCACGTTGTTGGTGTGGAAGCCGGTCCTGATCAGCTTCTGGAACAGGTAGGCCTCCTCGTTGGAGCACTTGGCCGAGCCGAACCCGGCGATCGCGCCCGGCCCGCCCGCCGCGTAGACCTCGGTGAGCCGCCGGGCGACCAGGTCCAGCGCCTCGTCCCAGGTGGCCTCCCGGAAGTGCGGCAGCACCTCGTCGTAGTCGACCAGGCCGCCCGGCTTGCGGCGGCGCTTGCCCTCCCCGCCGTCCCGGCGGCCCCGGCCGTTCCCGGCTCCGCCCGCATCACGGCCGTTGCTGAGCTGCCGGCGCTCGGCGCGCACCTCGGTGTCCTCGATGTACCCGCCCGCATCCATCTCGCCGCGCACGTCCGCGGACAGCGGGCCCTTGGGGTAGGCGTCGTCGCGGCGGATCAGCGGCACGGTGAGGCGCTGCGGCGAGGCGGCGTAGTCCCAGCCGTAGCGGCCCTTGACGCACAGCCGTGACTTCGAGCCCGGCTGGTCCCTGCCCTCGGCGTACGCGATCGCGCCGCGCTCGGCGTCCACGTAGTAGCTGAGCGCGCAGCCGACGCCGCAGTACGGGCAGACGCTGTCCACCCGGTCGAGCTTGCCGCGCGGGCGGATCGGGATGCCGCCGATCGGCTTGTTGGTCAGCGCGCCCGTGGGGCAGGCGGCGACGCACTCCCCGCAGGTCACGCACGACGACGCGCCCATCGGGTCGTTCAGGTCGAACGCGATGCGGGTGGCGTAGCCCTTGCCGCTGCGGCCGATGACGTCGTTGCCCTGGATGTCGTCGCAGGCGCGGACGCACCGGTCGCACAGGATGCACGCGTCGTGGTCGACGGAGATCACCGGGTTGGAGAGGTCGGCCCCGCGGCCCGGGCCCCCGGGCGCGCCGCCGGCGCCGGACAGCCCGAACCGGTCGGCGAGCGCGAGCAGCTCGTTGTCGGCCGTCGTCGTCTGCTTCGGGTCGCGCTCGCGCGGGGGCTGGTCGGCGAGCAGCAGGCCGGTGAGGGTGGCGCGGCTGCGCTGCACCGCGGGCGTGGCGGTCTGCACCTGCATGCCGTCCTCGCACGGGCGCACGCAGGCGGCCGCGTACGCCCGGGCCCCGACGTCGACCACGCACATGCGGCAGACGCCGACCGGGTCGTAGCGCTCGTCGTGGCACAGGACGGGGATGTCTATCCCGGCTTGCCTGGCCGCGGCCCAGATCGTCGTGCCCTCCGGCACGGTCACCGCGGCCCCGTCGATGGTCAGCGTGACCATTGTGGTCTCGGTTGGAGCGTGAATGACCATAGGGGCAGTATGTTCCCTGGGCTCCCCTAGCTCAACTGAAGATCCGCCAGCGCGGCCGGGTCCGGGCGGCCGCGGTGATCCAGCCCGCGGGCCGCGTAGTAGCCGTCGATCATGCCCCGCAGCCGGCCCGGGGTCAGCGCCGCGACCCGCCCGGACGCGACGGCGATCGGCTCGGACAGCAGCCGCTCGGGGAGCCAGTCGTCCTCCGGCCGCCAGCCTTCGCGGATGTTGAACGCGCGCTTGGCCAGGACGATCCGGCGCGCGGTCTGGCGCAGCTCGGCCCCGCTGGCATCCCAGCCGGTCACCGCGGACAGCAGCGCAGCCCACTCGCCGAACGGGTCGCTGAAGACGCCGCGCAGGAACTTGCACAGGATCAGCGAGTCCATCACCGCGGCCCGGTCCTCGGTCTCGACCGCGGCGGCGACGTGCGCGTCGCCGCCGGCCAGCCGGTCGTGGTCGCCGGACAGGTCGGCCTCGTAGGCTCCCGAGCGGTTGTGGTCGGCTCCGCGGGAGTTCACCGCCAGCCCCAGCGCCATGGCCTGCATGGTGCGGGGCTCGTAGCCGGGCAGCTCCAGCCCCTTGACGTGCAGCGCGAACGCGGCGGAGCCGCCGCCCACGCGCTCGGCGGCGCGCCTGGTGCCCTCAGCGAGCAGCTCACCGAGGCCGTGCCGGGCACCGATCTCGTCCAGCGCCCGGAGCACCGCGCCCGCGTCGCCGAACCGCAGCCACGGCGCGTCGATCAGGCCGCGCTCGGCGCACTCCATCGCCCAGGCGATCGTGCCGCCAGCCGAGATCGTGTCGAGCCCGAGCTCGTCGCACCGGCCGCTGGCGGCGAGCACCGCGTCGGGGTCGGACACCCCGCACATCGGGCCGAGCGCGAAGACGTTCTCGTACTCGACGCGCGCCCGCTTGCCGCCCCGCGCGGCGTAGATGTGCTCGCAGCCGATCGTGCAGGACGCGCAGCTGCTGCGGGTGACCGTGCGCAGCTGCCCCAGCTCCTCGGCCGCCAGCTGCGGCGCCCCGGCGAACGTCGCGGCCTGGAAGTTGCGGGTCGGCAGGGTGCTGATCGCGTTGAAGGCGAGCAGGTTGGCGAGCGTGCCGAGCTCGCGGTACTTGGCCGTCGCCGGGCCGAACGACCGGGCGCGCAGGTCCCGCGCGGCCGCGAGCACGGCCTGCGGGTCCGCGGGCGCGACCTTGGCCGCGGCGCGCACCGCGACGGCCTTGAGCCCTTTGGCGCCCAGCACGGCGCCGAGG
>JASHPR010000319.1 GCA_030038015.1 Streptosporangiaceae bacterium | reverse complement strand
GCCGCGCCCCCGCCGTGGCCGGCCGCGCCCCCGCCGTGGCCCGCCGCGCCGCCGCCGTGGCTGGCCGCCTCTTCGGGCTGTGTCATGCCCCGGTTCCGGTTCACAGATCCTCGTCCTGCCGCTGCCAGTACCTGATCCATGAGCTTTGCCCCCAGATCCGGTGGTCAATCGGGAGCTGCAGCCGCAGCAGGTCGCCGGCCCGCCCCTGGCTGTCCGCCCGCTCGAACGCGGTGACCCACACGCACCGCATCTGCGGGTAGACCTCGCACCCGCCGTCGCCGCCCACCCCGCCGCACGGCCCGTTCCACAGCTGCTTGGGGCAGGTCAGGCCGCGGCGACACGGCCGCGCCGGCCGCGGCCGTGCCCGGCGGTGCCGCTGCGATGCTGAGGCTGCCCATTGGCTTCAGGATCGGAGCGGCGGGGTCACCGGATCAACATCAGGTTCCACAACGTCGATCTCGGCTTCGTTGTGCCGCCAGGACAACGGCACCGGCCGGCTCGCGGGGTCAGCGCGGGGTGCCGAGCAGGTGATCCAGGTCGGCCGGCTCCCAGCCGTCGAACGTCAGCACCACGCCCTGGACCAGCGGGCGGGCCTCGGCGAACAGGTCGGCGGCGAGCTCGATGCCGGCCTGGGCCGCGTGCGCGCCTGCCCGTTCCAGGGCCATGAGCGTCTGCCCCGGGATGCTGATGTCCGGCACCTCGTGCGACAGGTAGTCCGCCTCCTCGAAGCTGCGCAGCGGGTTGATGGACAGCAGGACCGGGACGCCCTCGTCGGCGAGCGCGGCCATCATGATGCGGAACTGGGTGAGCTGGTACACCGGCCTGCTGATCAGGAACCTGGCGCCGGCCCGGATCTTGCTGGCCGTCCGGGCGATCTCGGCCTCGAGCGCGGCCGCGCTCGGGTTGAACCTGGCGCCCGCGTGGAACGAGGTCTTGGCCGCCAGCGGCAGCCCGTTGCAGTCGGTTCCCTTGTTCAGGCCGGCCACCAGCTCGACCAGCCCGACCGAATCCACATCCCAGATACCGTCCACGTTGGGGTAGTCGCCGAGCAGCGGCGGGTTCCCGGTCTCGCAGACGACGTTGCGGATCCCGAGCGCGTTCGCGCCCAGCAGGTCGGCTTGCAGCGCCATGATCGTCTTGTCCCACGTGGTGACCGTGGCGATCGTCTCGACGCCTGCCCGCTGCTGCAGCTGGAACGCCAGGTCGATGCTGCTGAGCTGGGCCCGCGGGCTCTGCCGGGGGGCGACGAAGAACGTGCCTATGCCCCGGTCGTGCAGCAGCGCCGCCTGGTCGGCCGCCTCGTCGGCCGCCCCGCCGACGGGCGCGGCGATGCCGGCCGCGACCACGAACTCGCCGGCGGCGAGGCGCTCGCTCAGGCTGCCGCCATGGCCCTGGGCCGGCGGCGGCACGGGGATCCGCGACGTGACCGAAGCGCGCCTCCGGCGCACCGGGGGCATGCCGGCGATCTCGGCGGCGGCCGCCTGGATCTGGGCCGGCGTGGTGCCGCAGCAGCCGCCGACCAGCGAGGCCCCCGCCTCGACCAGGCGGCGCGCGTAGCGGGCGAAGTAGGCACCGTCGGTGTTGTACTCGAACCGGCGCCCGGCCACCCGGCGGGGCAGGCCCGCGTTCGGCTGCGCGCTCACCGGGAGGTCGGTGTGCGGCACCAGCGCCTCGACCACCGAGAGCACCCCCTGCGGGCCGAGGGTGCAGTTGGTGCCCAGCATCACGACCGGCAGGCCGCTGAGCACGGTGGCCACCTCGCGGGGGGTCTCGCCGCCCAGCGTCCTGCCGTCGTCGGCGAACGTGGCCTGGGCGATGATCGGCAGGTCGGTGGCCTCGGCGGCCGCCCGCACCGCCTCGGCGAGCTCGTCGAGGTAGCCGAAGGTCTCCAGGATGATCGCGTCCACCCCGCCCTCGGCCAGCGCCTCGATCTGCTCGCGGATCGCCCCGGCCCGCTCTGCCTGGGCGACCCGCCGCCGCTGGCTGGCGGTCACCGCGGGGGAGACCGAGCCGGCGACGAACACCCGGCGGCCGGTCCCCTGCCGTGCCCGCGAGGCGATCCGCGCGCCCGCCACGTTGATGTCGCGCACGAGGTCACCGAAGCCCTGGTCGGCCAGGCGGAGCCGGTTGGCCCCGAACGTGTTGGTGAGGATCACGTCGGCGCCCGCGCTGAGGTAGCTCTCATGGATGGTGCTGACCAGCGCCGCGTTGGACAGGTTGAGCTCGGGCAGGGCCCGGTCCAGCGAGTTGCCCGCGGCGTGCAGCATGGTCCCCATCGCGCCGTCGCAGATCAGCACCTGCCGTCCGAGCGCGGTCTCCAGGTCGGTCACGGCCCGCCTCCGAGCGCGTCGATGATCTCGAGTGCGACCTGTGCCATGAGCCGGTCGCGGTAGTTGTCCAGATCGATGCCGGTGATCTCCTGGATCCGCCGTATCCGGTAGGCCACCGTGTTGGGGTGCACGTGCAGGCTCCGCGCGGTCCGCTGCGGGCTGCTGTTCTCCCGGAAGTAGCAGGCGAGCGTGGTGAGCAGCTCGCTGCCCCGCTGCCGGTCCTGCCCGCCGAGCTTGCCCAGGATCTCGGCTGCGAACGACCTCAGCTCGGCCAGGTCGGGGACCTGCAGCAGCAGCCGGTGGACGCCGAGGTCCTCGAAAGCCACCGCCTGGCCCTGGCGGCCGAGGCGCAGGACCGCGTCGATGGTCCGCCGTGCCTGGCCGTAGGAGCGGGCGATGTCCGCGGGATCGCGGCAGGTGCCCCCGATGCCGATGGTGACCACCGCCTCGGGGAACATGTCCCGCATCCGGGCCAGGCAGCCGGCGCTCAGACGGGCTGCCTCGGCCGCGCGGCGGTCCTCCGGCTCGGGGACCACGATCACCACCTCGTCGTCGCGGATCGAGGTGATGGCGCCGGGCACCCGTGCCGTGAAGAAGTGGTCGATGGCCGCGGAAAGCCGCTTCCTCGCCGCGGCGGCCGCACCGGGGGGCCGCGCCGGGCCGGCCTCGAAGCTGACCGCCAGGATCCGGTGCTCGCGGGTGGCGTCATAGCCCAGGTGCCTGGCCCACCGCGCCACCTCGCCGTTGTCGCGCCCGCTGCCGATCAGCAGGCCCTCGACGAGGTCGTCCCTGACCTGCCTCGCCGCGGCCGCCACGACCCGCTCCCTGCCGAGTATCACCCCGCAGATCGTGGCGGCGTGCTCGGTGACCAGCAGGCTCATGTCGTCGCCCTGCCGGTCGGTGCCGAACGTCATCAGGTAGGCCGGGACGTCGTCGCCCACGAGGATCGGCGCGACGATCACCCCGCCTGCGGGGGACTGCGCCCCCCGCACACCCCCCGAACCCGCCCTGGCGGCGTCGCCGACGTCGGGGAGGCGCAGCGACCTGCGGGTCTGCGCCGTGCTGTGCAGCACGGTGCCCAGCCGGGGGGTGGCCAGGTACGCGCGGACGAAATCCACGGTGTCATCGCCGGGGTCAGCCGACGCCGCGGCGAGGATCTCGAGGCCGCGGCTCACCACCGCCACCGTGGCATTGGTCCGTTCGGCCAGCAGCCGCGCGACCGTCGAGACGTCGGCGTCCTGCAAGGTAAGCCCGGTCAGGTGCTGGTAGACCGTGACCAGCTCGCGCAGCAGCGCGTTCTCGTGCTGCACCGCCCGGTGGTCGAGGACCACGGTCTGGCGGGATTCTGGCCACGTGTCCGCCATACGTCGTTAGCCTACATCGCCCCGGTTCCGCGCTCTTGTGGCAAACCACAAAGCACGGCAGCCGCGTCTTGTCCGATCTCCTCCCACTCCGGCCTGCACCGCCTTCTTATTGTGGGTCCCTTTCCTGAACGCGGAGCCACCGGCATTGTGGCCAGCCACATGCTGTGGCCCCGCGCCCAGCAGCCCCAGCCGGTGACCCCACCGCACCGGGCATCCCCGGGCCCACCGCGACTCTTACTCCGGTCGGCGACCACATAACGGGACATAACAACCATGATCATGACTCAAACGGAGGAAAAGATGGCTCCGCCGGGCCGGCCGCACGCTCCGCCGGGCCGGCCGCGTTCTCCGCCGGGCCGGCCGTGCTTGCTGGGTCAGGGAAAGTGACGCCGGGGGTCATCGCGGCGTCCCGGTACCGGCCGCCGGAAGGAGCAGGGCGGGAAGCAGGGCCAGGGCGGTGAATCCGGTGCACCACCAGAACGTGCTGGCGTACGCGGTGGCCACGCCGGCCGCGCCGGCGGCGGCGTGCGCGGCGACCTGGCGGTCCAGGATCAGGGCCACCAGCACCGCGGCGCCGAAGGAGCCTCCGACATACTGCACGATCCTGGTCGCGCTGCTGGCGTGCGGCACCTGCTCGCGGCCCAGCCCCTGGAACGCGCCGGCCATCACCGCGATCGTCGCGGTGCCCAGCCCGGCGCCGCGGACCACCAGCGCGCCGCCCAGCAGCCAGTAGTTCGTGTGCAGCCCGGCCAGCGCGAACGGGACCGTGCCCGCGGCGGACAGCGCGACGCCGGCCAGCACCACCAGCCGCGGGCCGACCCGGTCGGTGAGCTTGCCCGCCAGCGTCCGCGGGGCCAGGCTGCCCACGCCCTGCGGCACCATCAGCAGCCCGGCCACCAGCGCGCTGTCGTGCCGGGCCGCCTGGAAGTACAGCGGCAGCAGCAGCATGGCCCCGTAGATCGACAGCCCGGCCAGGAACAGCAGGGTGGTCGCCCCGGTGAACGCGCGCGCCCGGAACAGCCGCAGGTCGACCATGGGCGTCGCGGACGTGCGCAGCGCGTGCCAGCAGTAGGCAGCCAGCAGCACCGCGCCGGCGGCCAGCGGGATCACCACCTCGCGGTGGCCGAAGCCGCCGGCGGTGCTCACCTCGGCCAGGCCGTACAGCAGCGCCAGCAGCGCGGGCGGCAGCAGCGCCAGGCCAACCAGGTCGATGCGTGACGCCCCGCCCTGCGGCCGCGACGCCGGCAGTTCCCGCCAGGCGAGCACCAGCCCCGCCAGGCACATGGGGACGTTGATGTAGAAGATCCAGCGCCAGCTGATGTTGCTGATGATCAGCCCGGCCACCACCGGCCCGAAGATCGGGACGACGACGACCGGCAGGCTGACCGCGGCCATCAGCCGCCCCAGCTGGCGGCTGCCGGCCGCCTGCACCAGCAGCGTGGTGATCAGCGGCGTCAGCATCCCGCCGCCGATCCCCTGGATCACCCGGAACGTGATCAGGCTGCCGATGTTCCACGACGCGCCGGAAGCCACCGAGCCCGCCAGGAACAGCGCCAGCGAGAACGTCCACACCGCCCGGCCGCCGAACCGGGCGAGTGCCCAGCCGCTCAGCGGGATCACCATCGCGAAGGAGAGCAGGTAGCCGGTGATCACCCACTGGATCACCGACACGGTGGTGTGCAGGTCGCGGCCGATCGTGTCGACGGCCACGTTGACGATCGAGGTGTCCAGCAGCGAGGGGATCGCGCCGGTCAGCAGCACGACGATGAGCCTGACCAGCGCGGGGTCAAGCCGGTCGCGCAGTGGCCCGGCGGTGCCGGGCTGGGTCTCAGGCGTCGCGTTCACACTTATAAACTACACCGTGCAGTGTACTCGTGTAAACTGGTCAGTGTAAGACGGTTCGGGGAGGAGGCGGGATGGCTACGCCAGGCACGCCCACCGAGCGCCGCGCGGTCGGGGCGGCGGGGCCGAAGGGCGAGGCGATCGCCGCGGCGGCGCTGCGGCTGTTCCTGCGCGACGGGTACGAGCGCACCAGCGTGGACGCGATCGCGGCCGAGGCCGGGGTGTCCAAGCGGACGGTCTACAACCGGTACGGGGACAAGGAGAACCTGTTCCTGTCCGTGCTGCGGGACACCTACAAGTCGATGATGATGACGTTCCGGGGGATCGCCGAGAAGCACCTCGGCGACGTCACCGACGTGCGGCAGGACCTCACCGCGTTCGCCCTCGAGGTCGCGCTCACCATGACCACGGCGCCGGACCGGATCGCCCTGGTCCGGCTGATCATGTCCGAGGCCCCGTTCTTTCCGGGGCTGATCACGGCGGAGCAGGGGGCGGCCACCATGACGGGGATCATCACCGCCTGCCTGGCCCGGCTGGCCGGGGAGGGCCGCCTGGCGATCAGCGACCCGGCCGAGGCGGCCGGGCACCTGGTGGCGCTGACGATCAACCGGATCAACGCCCGGACGATGTTCGGCGTCCTCCCGGTCAGCGACGCCGAGGCCGAGCGCATCGTCACCAGCGGCGTCGCCGCGTTCGTGCGCGCCTACCGCCCCGCGCCTCCCGGACCCGCCGCTTAGTACTGCACGCCCTCGGTGCGAGCGCCGTCGCACAGCAGGTGTGTGCCGCTGATGAACCCCGCGCGCGGGCTGGCCAGGAACGCGACCGCGCTGGCGACCTCCTCGGGCGTGGCCATCCG
>JASHPR010000318.1 GCA_030038015.1 Streptosporangiaceae bacterium | reverse complement strand
GGCGCTGGCCCGGGCGTACGGCGCCCCGCCCGCGGCGGTCAGCGCGGGGCTGGCCGCGTTCCGGCCCGAACCGCACCGGATGACCCTGGTGGCGACCGTCGGCGGGGTCGACTACGTCGACGACTCCAAGGCGAGCAACCCGCACGCGGCGGCCGCGGCGCTTGCCTCCTACCCCTCCGTGGTGTGGATCGCCGGCGGGCTGTTCCGCGGCGCCGGCGCCGACATCGACGACCTGGTCCGCGGCAACGGGCCACGGCTGCGCGGCGTGGTCCTCCTCGGGGCCGACCGGGAGATGATCCGCAGGTCATTGGCGCGACACGCCCCGGATGTCCCGGTCGTGGAGGCCGCGCGCACCGACACTGGTGCCATGGATCTGGTTGTGGCGGAGGCGGCCCGGCTGGCCATGCCGGGCGACACCGTGCTGCTGGCGCCCGCCGCGCAGTCGTTCGACATGTTCCGCGACTACCCGGCGCGCGGCGACGCGTTCGCCGCCGCGGTCCGGCGGCTGGCGGAGCAGAGGTGAGCGCGCCGCGCCGGGGGCGGAAGGAGACCCGGTGAGCGCCCCGGCGGTCGTCACGCCCGAGCGCGAGCCGCGGGCCGCCAGCCGGGTCACGGCAGCCGTGCGGCTGCTCGACCGCCCGCTGACGTCCTACTACCTGGTCCTCGGCATCACCATGCTGCTGCTCGCGCTGGGCCTTGTCATGGTGCTGTCCACCTCGTCGGCCCAGGCCATCGCCCAGGGCGGGTCGCCCTACGCCGGGTTCCAGAAGCAGCTGCTGGGCGTCGTGGCCGGGCTGCCGCTGATGTGGGTCGCCGCGAGGTCGTCCCCGGTGCTGTTCCGCGCGGCCGCCTACCCGATGCTCGGGATCTCCGTGCTCGGCCTGATGCTGGTGCTGGCCGTGGGCCAGACGGTCAACGGCGGGGAGCGCTGGATCCAGGTCATGGGGTTCCCGATCCAGCCGTCCGAGTTCGCCAAGCTCGCGTTCGTGCTCTGGGGCGCCGACCTGCTCGCCCGCAAGGAGAAGAACGGGCAGCTCACCGAGTGGCGGCACCTGCTGATCCCGCTGCTGCCCGGCGCCGCGCTCCTGTCCCTGCTCGTGATGCTCGGCGACGACCTCGGCACCACGTTCATCCTGCTGGTGATCTTCCTCACCCTGCTCTGGGTGATCGGCTCGCCGGGCAGGCTGTTCATCGGCATGCTCGGGCTGATGGCGTTCGCGATGGGCATCCTGGTCATCGTGGCGTCGTACCGGCTGGACAGGATCACCGGGTTCCTGCACCCGCAGGCCAACGCGCTGACCGTGGGCTGGCAGACCCTGCAGGGCAAGACCGCCGTCGGCTCGGGCGGGTTGTTCGGCGTGGGGCTCGGCGCAGGCAAGATGAAGTGGGGATGGGTGCCCGAGTCCACGACCGACTTCATCTTCGCGGTCATCGGCGAGGAACTCGGGCTGGTCGGCACGCTCTGCGTGACCTTCCTCTACGGCGGGCTCGCCTACGCGGGGCTGCGGATCGCGCGGCGGGTGCCCGACACGTTCATGCGCCTGGCCGCCGCCGCGGCCACGGCGTGGATCGTGGTGCAGGCCCTGGTCAACATCTGCGCCGTCATCGGGCTGCTGCCGATCACCGGGGTTCCGCTGCCGCTGGTCTCCGCGGGGCTGTCGTCGCTGCTGGTGACGCTCATCGCGCTCGGCATGCTGATGTCGTTCGCGAAGCGGGAGCCCGGCGCCAGCCAGGCACTCGCCGCCGCTGGCCCCGGGCCGGTGCTGCGCGTCCTAAGCTGGCTTGGCCTGACCGGGCAGCGCAGCTGAGCTGCGTCTGAGCCGCGCGACCACGAGGGGAGCCAGCAGATGAGACACCGCCTGTCGAGCTCGATCGGCTCACCTACGGCGCCGCAGCCGCCGGGCCGCCGCCCCGCCCCGCGCGCCTCCGGCACGACCAGCGATGTGCTCAATGGCGCGCCTCCGGCGCGACGCACCGCGAGCGAGGCCATGAAATGAGCGTCGTTCTCGCCGGTGGCGGCACAGCCGGGCACATCGAGCCCGCGCTGGCGCTCGCCGACGCGCTGCGCCGTGCCGACCCGCGGATCCCCATCACATGCCTGGGCACCGAGCGCGGCCTGGAGACCAGGCTGGTGCCGCTTCGCGGGTATGACCTCGCGCTGATTCCCGCCGTCCCGCTGCCCCGCTCGGTGAACGCGACGCTGCTCTCGGTGCCGGGGCGGCTCGCCGCGGCCGTCGGCGCCGCCACGGCGGCGCTGGACCGCGCCGGGGCGGAGGTGGTCGTTGGCTTCGGCGGGTACGTGGCCACGCCCGCCTACCTCGCCGCACGGCGCCGCGGCATCCCGATCGTGGTGCACGAGGCGAACTCCCGCCCGGGCCTGGCGAACAGGATCGGGGTGCTGCTGACCCGGCACGTCTTCACCGGGCAGCCGGGCACCAGGCTCGCGCATGCCACCTACATCGGCATACCGATCCGGCGCGAGATAGCCGGCCTTGACCGGCTCGCGCTCGGCGACAAGGCCCGGGCGCACTTCGGGCTCCGGCCCGACCTCCCGGTGCTGCTGGCCACCGGCGGGTCGCAGGGTGCCAGGTCGCTGAACCGCGCGGTGGTCGCCGCGGCCCCCTGGATCCGCAGCGCGGGCGTCCAGGTCCTGCACATCATCGGGCCCCGCTCCGACATCGACGTTCCGCCGCCCGGCGGGGAGACGCCGTATGTGACCCTGCCCTACCTGGACCGGATGGACCTCGCCTACGCGGCGGCCGATTTCGCCCTGTGCCGGGCGGGCGCGATGACCTGCGCCGAGCTCACCGCGGTCGGCCTGCCGGCCGCGTATGTCCCGCTGCCGCACGGCAACGGCGAGCAGCGGATGAACGCGGCGCCGATCGAGCAGGTCGGGGGTGGGATCATCGTTGACGATGCTCAGCTGAGCCCGGATTGGATAGCGGACACGCTGCTTCCGGTGCTGCTCGACCCGGAGCTTGTCGCCGCCATGTCACGCGCGGCGGCCGGGGCAGGCCGGAGGGACGCCGACCGCTGGCTCGCTGCTGAGGTCATCGACGTCATGCGGGGGAGGCGGCGCCCGCAGTGACCAGACAGGGCGGGAGGAGCGCGACATGGGATTGGTAACGCCGGTCCCTGCGGTGCCGCTGGAACGGCTGGGGCGGGTTCATTTCGTTGGCATCGGCGGCGCCGGGATGTCCGGCATCGCCCGGATCATGCTGGCCAGGGGCGTCAGCGTGTCCGGCAGCGACCGGGCCGCCTCGGCGCAGCTGGATGAGCTTGCCGGGCTCGGCGCGACCGTCTACGTGGGCCACGCGCCGGAGCACGTCGCCGGGGCGGACACGGTCGTGACCACCCCGTCGGCCATCGGGGAGCGCAATCCCGAGATCGTCGAGGCCAGGCGGCGCGGGATCACGGTCATCCCCAGGGCGGCGGCGCTGGCCTCGATCATGATGGGCAGGCGGGGCATCGCCGTGGCAGGCACCCACGGCAAGACCACCACGACATCGATGCTGACCACCGTGCTGCGCCACGACGGCGCGGACCCCTCCTACGTGATCGGCGGGATCCTGGCCGAGACCGGCCTCGGCGCGGGCGACGGCCGCGGCGAGATGTTCGTCGCCGAGGCGGACGAGAGCGACGGCTCGTTCCTGATGCTGTCGCCGTACGCGGCGGTGGTGACCTGCATCGAGGCCGAGCACCTGGACAACTACCGGGACCTGGCCGAGATCGAGGCCACCTTCGCCGCGTTCGCCGGGAAGATCCGCCGAGGGGGCCTCCTCGTCGCGTGCCGTGACGACCCGCGCGCGGCCTCGCTCGCGGCCGCCGCGGCCTCGCTCCCGCTGCGGGTGCGGACCTACGGCGAGTCGGGCGAGGCGGACTATCGGGTCACCGGGGCAAGCGTGCTCGGCATGACCACGCGGCTGACCGTCACCCCGCCGGGCGCGGGCCCGCTGACGCTGACGATCGGGGTCCCCGGCCGGCACTACGCGCTCGACGCGGCGGCCGCGTTCGCCACGGCCGTGGAGCTCGGTGTGCCGGCCGCGTCGGCCGTGGCGGGCCTCGAGGCCTACCGTGGCGCCGGGCGCCGCATGGAGCCGAAGGGCGAGGGGGACGGCGTGCGGGTGCTCGACAGCTACGCGCACCACCCGACGGAGATCGCGGCCGACCTCGCCGCGGCCAGGGAGGTGGCCGCCGGCGGCCGGGTCATCGCCGTGTTCCAGCCGCATCTGTACAGCCGGACCAGGTTTTTCGCCACGGAGTTCGGCGCGGCGCTCGGGCTGGCCGACGAGGCGCTGGTGCTCGACGTCTACGCGGCCCGCGAGGATCCCGAGCCCGGGGTCACCGGGATGCTCGTCGCCTCCGCCGTGCCCGGTGGCCGGGCGCGGTTCCTGCCCGACGCCGGCGCGGTGCCGGACGCCGTCGCGGGCCTGGCCAAGCCGGGGGACCTCGTGCTGACCATGGGCGCGGGCGATGTCACCCTGCTGGGCCCTGAGATCGTTGCGGCGCTGCGCGAGCGGGCAGGCTGACCCCGGATGATGCCCGAACGTGACGCCGCCGCCGGATCGCGCGTGCGGACGGCGCAGCGTGGCGCCGCCCCCCCGGGGCAGGATGCGGGCAGGCCCGGCGCCGGTGCACCGCCGGCCCGGGCCG
>JASHPR010000317.1 GCA_030038015.1 Streptosporangiaceae bacterium | reverse complement strand
CGACGCCGCCACCGACGCCGGGTGGGCCGAGCGCGACCTGGCGCAGGCGGCCGCGAACCGGGATGCCGCTGCCGCCGACACCAGGTGCCCGGCGGACCTGGCCGGGCTGCGCGCGGCGGCGGAAGCGGTGGCCGGGTACCGGCAGGCGGTGACCGAACTCGCGTCCGCGCTCAGGCTGCACGCGGCGCGGCTGGCGGCGCTCGCGACCTGGACGCAGGAGGCCGCACGGGCGGAGGAAGAGCTGCGCCGGCTCCGGGAGACCGCGCGGCAGGCGGGCCTGCGTGCGGCGGAGGAGCGGCGGAGACTGGAGACTCTCCGCTCGTCGATCGGTGCGTCGGTCGGCGAGCTGAAGGAGCGCCTTGCGTCGGTTCGCGCCCGGATCGCGCAGCTGGCCGCGGCGGTGAAGCGCCTGGACGGCGAGCAGCGGGAGGCCGGCGAGCAGCGGGCGCGCGCGGAGGGGCGCGCCGAGCAGCTCGCGCAGACCCTCGACTCGGCGCAGGCCCGCCGCGACCAGGCAGTTGCTGACCTGCGCAGGTTCGCGGGCACCGGGCTGCTGGCCAGTGCCTGCGAGACCGGGATCCCTGACCCGGCCGCACCGTGGGCGGCCGACCCCGCCGTTCGCCTGGCGCGCCGGGTCGAGCAGGCACTGGCCAACGTGGACGACGGAGACGACGCCTGGCGGCGGATTCAGGAGGAGATCAGCGGCAGGTTCAGCGAGCTGGCCGAGGCGCTGACCCGGCACGGTCACGAGGCCGCCATGAACCTCGACGACTGGCTGGTCGTCACGATCGCTTTCCGCGGCGTGCCGCGGGCCCCGGCCGAGCTGTCCGGCCTGCTGGCCGACGAGATCAGCTACCGGGAGCAGATGCTGACCGCGCGCCAGCGGCAGGTGATCGAGGAACACCTGATCAACGACGTGGCCAGTCACCTGCAGCAGCTCATCAGCGACGCCGAGGTCCAGGTCGCCCATATGAACTCCGAACTGCGGGACCGGCCGACCTCCACCGGCATGCTGCTGCGGCTGCGCTGGGAGGTCCGCCAGGACGGGCCGGCCGGGCTGGAAGCGGCCCGGGCAAGGCTGCTTCGCCAGGACTCCGAGTTGTGGTCGCCCGCCGACCGCGAAGCCGTCGGCGACTTCCTGTCCCGCCAGATCGAGACGGCGCGAGCCGAAGACGAGCACGCGACCTGGGCCGAGCTGCTTGGGCGTGCGCTCGACTACCGGTCCTGGCACCGGTTTGCGATAGATCGGCAGCAGGACGGCCGGTGGCGGTCGGCGACCGGCCCGGCCTCGGGCGGCGAGCGGGTGCTGACGGTGTCGGTGCCGCTGTTCGCCGCGGCCTCGGCGCACTACCGGTCGGCGCACCCGCACGCGCCGCGGCTGATCATGCTGGACGAGGCATTCGCCGGCGTGGATGACTCAGCCCGCGGCCAGTTCCTTGGCCTGCTCGCGGCGTTCGACCTGGACGTGGCGATGACATCCGAGCGCGAGTGGGGCTTCTACGCCAGCGTTCCCGCGATCGCCACCCACCACCTGGTGCGCCGCGACGGCATCGACGCCGTGCACGTGACCACCTGGGAATGGGACGGGAACGTGGCCCGCCAGGTCCGGCACCCGGCGGCCGGCCGGGTGCCGGCTCAGGCCGCCCAGGCGGGTGGGCCGCAGCTGCCCGGCCTTTACGAGTGACACTCGCCGGGCGCGCGGCATGGTGACCGACGGTGGGGCTGCGGTGGCTGGGGTTGCCATGGCTGGGGTTGCGGCGGCTGACCCGGCCCGGCTGCGCCGGACACTGGGTGATCCTGCGCTGGCACGGGTCGTGCAGCGGCTGGTCAGGCGGCTGGAGCTCGGCCGGCCGCTGGAGGCCGGCTTCACGCTGGGGAACGCGAGCGAGGCGGAGCGGCTCGCGCTCGGCCGCCTGCTCGGGCGGCGCGTGTCGCTGCGCGGCAGCTCGCTGCGGGTCGCGCCGGCACAGCTGTCCGCGGCGCTGTCGCGTGCCGGGATCGCACCCGACCTGCGCTCGGCGGTCGAGGCGCTCGCGGGCCCGGTGACCGCGCGCGCCGAGGTGGCCGCGGCCGAAAGCGCAGGGCGGGCTGCCGCGCTGGCGGCGCTCGCGGCCAGCCGGCACTCCGGAACGTCCTGGTACAAGGAGTGGGCGGAAGCCTTGCAGGCAGACGGGACGCTGACGCGGCTGGTGCGGGCCGGGTCCGTGCGGCTCATCGGCCAGGCGGTCTCGGTGCTGGGCGAGCTGCCGGCCGACATGCTGCCGCTGCCGGCGCTGGCTGAGCGGGCGACCGGCGACACCAAGGCGCTGTCCGGCACCCCGCTGGCCAGGCTGGTGCTCCGGGCGCTCGCGCTGCGCGAGGGCGGGGCTATCGTGCTGCCCGAGGCGGCCGAGGGCGCGACTGGTCTCCGGGCGCTGTCGCGTGCTGGCGTGCAGCGCGCACTGTGGGAGTCAGCCGGGGCGATCCCGGACGACATGGCCAGCCAGGCTCTGGTGCTGGGCATCACCGCCGTGCCGTCCCATCCGCTCGCCCGGTGGCTGTCGGAGGCGGCGGCGACCGGGACGCCGTTCCGGGTGACACTGCAGCAGCTCGTCTCGATGCCGCTTCGGCCGGCGGTGGCCCGGCTGTTCGTCTGCGAGAACCCCTCGGTCCTGCGCGCGGCGGCCGCGGCACTGGCCGTACCCGGCCGGCCGGTGCCTGGCTCCTGGCCTGGGGAGAGGTCCGCGGCCGCGAGCGCCGGCGGCGGGCCGGCCGGCACAGCCCTGCCCGGCACGGAGGGGACAGCCCTTCTCTGCACGGAGGGAGTCGCCTCAGCCGCCTGCCACCGGCTGCTGACCGCGGTGGCGGGGACCGGTGCGGGCATCCACTGGCGCGGCGACTTCGACTGGACCGGGCTGCGGGCCGTCCGGGACGCGATTGCCCGGTACAGAGCGCGGCCGTGGCGGATGGGCCTGGCCGACTACGATGCGGCGCTGGCCGCCGGGGCCGCCGGGCCGCTGCGCGGCCCGGCGGCAGAGAGCCCGTGGGACCCCGCCCTCGCCGAGCGCATGGCGCAGACCGGCAACGCCGTGATGGAGGAGCGGATGATCCCGCTATTGCTCGCCGATATGGCTGAAGCCGCGTCCTGACTGGGGCCTGCCCTGTGGGGGGCATGCCGGGTCCGCGCCACAGCGGCGGCGGCGTGGCTGGCGCTCGAGCTGACCCTGCGCGTGCGGCGAGCCAGCTCGGCTCCTCCTTCGGCGCAGGCGCCCTTCCGATCGCGTTCTTCGTCAACGCCAAGCGCCAGCACACCACTGACCAGGATGCGCGTGACCCGGCTGCTGTTGCGGTTCTGCCACCAGACACTGGAACCTCCCGGCGCGGCGCCCGCCGGCGTGCACGAGGCAGAGCGCCCGGCAGGCCGCGCAGAACCGGCAGGCCCCGGGCGCCGCCTCATGTGCCCGGGTGCTCACCGTTGAGGCGGGCGTACGCCTTGCGGTTGCGCCGGTAGAGCCCGACGAATTCGCGGAACAGCTGGTCGTAGAGCTTTCCGGGCGCCGGGTCCGGCGTATAGCTCCTCGCCACCGGGACCCGGTCCGGGATCTGGTCGAAGGTGAGGTCGCCGAGCGCGACCGCTGCCAGCAGGCCGGCCCCCCGGGCGTTGGCGTTCACCGGGTCGGCGACCTGGTCGATGGCGCGGCCGAGCACGTCGGCGAAGATCTGGCACCAGACGTCCGAGCGCGCGCCGCCGCCGATGAACCGGATCGGCTCCAGCCGGTGGCCGGTGAAGCCCTCCACGGCCCCCAGCAGCCAGCGGGTGTTGAGCGCCACCCCCTCGAAGACCGCGCGCACCAGGTCGTCGCGGCCGGCCGACAGCGACAGGTTGTGGAACCCGCCGCGCACGAACCGGTCCTCCACCGGGGTCCGTTCGCCGTACAGCCATGGGGTGAAGATCACCCCCCTGCTCCCTGGCGGTGCCTGCGCGGCCATCCTGTCGAAGTCGCGGTATGCCAAGGCCGGCCCGTCGCCGCCGGAGAACACCTGGTCGCGCAGGAACGCCAGCGCGGCGCCGGCCGTCTCCTGCTCGTCGGCGACGAGGTACCGCCCCGGTATCGGCGAGGGCAGCGAGGCCATGTTGTGCTGCAGGCTGGTCTTCTTGAACGGCACGTGGCAGGTCAGCCAGGATGACGTGCCGACGTACAGGTGGGCCTGGTAGTCGCGGGTGGCGCCGGACCCGATCGCCGCCGACTGCACGTCGGGCGTGCCGACCACGACGGGGATGCCTGCCGGGACGCCGAGCTCGCCCGCCGGCCCGGCTGACAGCGGGCCGAGGATGTCCGTGGCGGCCCGCAGCTCCGGCAGCTGCGACCGCTCGACCCCCGCCAGCCGCAGCAGCGCCGGGTCGTAGCGGATGCGATCCGGGCGGCGGTTGTCGGTCACCCAGTGCAGCGCGATCGAGTCGAAGGACGCGGCCAGCCGTCCGGTGAGACGGGTATTCAGCCAGTCCTTGGGTTCCAGGAACACGTGCGCCCGGCGGTAGGTTTCCGGCTCCTGGTGCTTGAGCCACAGGATGTGGGCGATGGGGTCCTTGCCGCTCTGCGCGGGGATCCCTGCCGTGAGACGCAGCCACCGGGCCAGCTTGACCACCCCGTAGCCCTGCACCTGCACCGCGCCGCCGGTGATGCGCCGCACGTACGGGGCGCCGCGGGAGTCCATCCAGATGATCGCGTCGCGGACAGGCTCGCCCCGCTCATCGACGGCCACCGTCCCCGACCACTGGGCCGTGCACGCCACGGCCACCACCGACTCGGCCGGCACGGTGCCGCGTGCCATGAGGCGGGACGATGCCCTGCTGATCAGTTCCCACCACTGCTGCGGGTCCTGCTCAGCGCCGCCGCCGGGGAGCAGGGTCACCGTGCACGTCTCCTGCTCCGACGCGACGACGTTGCCGGCCGTGGACACCAGGGCGACCTTCAGCGCCGAGGTGCCCAGGTCGATGGCCAGGACATGGCCGGCCACGCCTACACCTCGAACAGCATGTCGAGATAGCCGGTGAGCAGCTGGCGGACCACGTCCGCGGGCAGGGTGGCGGCCATGCCGTAGACCGGGGCCATCCCGGTGCTCACACCCGGGTTGGCCCGGACCTCCTCGACCGATCCGGCCAGGTCGGCCAGGAAGCGGTCGGCGACCCCGGGCACGGTGTGGCGCAGCGTGACCGCGAGGTGGACCGCTGCGGGCCGCTGCAGGCCGTTCAGGCTCCAGCCGCGGTGGCTCATGTTCTCCATGACCTGGTACACGTCGAGGCCGTCGTCGGCGGCGAACGCGGTGACCCACAACGGGTCGCCGAGCACGCGCAGGCCGGGTATGGCTGCGACGCCGTCCCGGATCCGCGCCCCGGTCTCGAGGATCCGCCGGGCCGCCTCGGTGTAGCCGCTTTTCCCTATCGAGACCATGGCCGCCCAGCAGGTGGCGGACAGGGCACCGGGCCGGCTGCCGGCGAAGGTGGGGGACAGGTACAGCCCGCCTGGCCAGTCGGTCAGCGTGTAGTACTGGAACTGGCGCAGGTCCCTGCCCCGGTACAGCACGACCGACGAGCCCTTGGCCGCGTAACCGTACTTGTGCGTGTCGGCCGACATCGAGGTCACCCCGGGCAGCCGGAAGTCGAAGGGCGGTACCGGGTAGCCGAGCTGCTCTGCCCACGGCAGGATGAAGCCGCCCAGGCAGGCGTCGACGTGACAGCCCACGCCACGTTCGGCTGCCAGCGCGGCGATCTGCGGGATCGGGTCGATCACGCCGTGCGGGAACGTCGGCGCCGACCCCACCACCACCGCCGTCCGCTCGGTCACGGCGCCGGCCACCGCGCCCAGATCGGCCCGGAACCCGCCGTCGACCGGGACCCGCACCAGCGGCATGTCGAAGAACCGGGCGGCCTTGTCGAACGCCGCGTGCGCGGTGACCGGCGCGACGATCTCCGGCGTGGCGATGCCGCGGCGCTCGCGGGCAAAGTCGCGGTAGGCCTTCATCGCCAGCAGGATGCTCTCGGTCCCCCCGGAGCTCACCGTGCCGGTCACCGGCGTCTCGGGCGGGGCATGGCCGGCCCCGAGCATGGCCGCGGTCATCGCCACGATCTCCGCCTCGAACTTGGTGGCGCTTGGCCACAGGTCCGCGTGGAGCGGGTTGCTCTGCGACTGGGCAGCGTATATCTGGCTGAGGAACGCCACGTGTTCCGGGTCACCGTGGTAGACGGCCCCGGACGCGTAGCCGTCCCGCCACCTGCAGTCCTCGGCCGAGGCCAGCTGCTCGACCAGCCCGGTCACCTCCGTCCTGGCCAGGCCCTCCGGCGGCAGTTCCCGGAAGGACGGGAATCGATCCCGGTACGGCTTGAGCTGGCGTTCCAGATCGGCCATCGGGTCGCTCATGGGGATCTCCCTTCACGGCTGACTGCCGCACCCCGGGCCGGGAGCCTGACGGCCAGCGCGAGTGCGGCCAGGCACGCCACCGACAGGGCAGCGAGCGACAGGTACGGGTTCCCGATCACCGCCTCGACGATCAGCACCAGGACCACACCGCCGAGGTTGCCGGACAGCAGCAGGAACCCGGACGCCCCGCCCGCGCGCTCCGGCCCGGCGTGCAGCTCCGACCAGTCCAGCACGACCGGCAGCCCGGCCAGCAGGAAGAACCCGGCAGCGAACAGGACGGCGCCGCCGAAGACCGGGTTGTGCACCCCGGCGATCAGGGCGAACGCCGCCGCGGTCACCAGCACCGCAATCTCCAGCATGCCCCGCCGCTGGTTGCGCGCGGCGACGATGCCCGGGAGCAGCGCGCCGCCGGCGATCCCGGCAACGGTCATGACCGCGATCAGCGGCCCGCTCGCGCCGCCGTGCCCGAAGTGCGTGAGGATGGAGTCGAGCCAGGTCGCGGCCGCGTTGAACACGCCCATCCCGACGAAGAGCAGGCCGGCCAGCAGCCACATGAACCGGTCCCCGCGCAGCCAGCGCAGGGAGACCGCCACCGACGGATCATCCGGGAACGCCGCGGGCGCCCGGGCCACGGCCAGCACCCACACGGCGGCGACGACCGCCACGCCGGCCTGGACCTGCAGCAGGAGCGTCAGGCCGCCGGAGTCCAGCAGCGGCCCCCCCGACAGGACGGCGGCGAGAATGCCGGCGAACAGGGCCACGCTGCCGACGGAGACCGCCATGGTCCGCTCCCCGGCCGGGAAGTAGCGGGCGGCGATCTTGGTGATCGAGTTGAGCACGAACGGCTGGCCCGCCGAGGCCAAGAACTGGCCCGTCAGGGCCCAGCCGAACGACGACGGGCCGGCCAGGCGCAGCAGGGCGCCGACGCCGGTCAGGGCCGCGCCCAGGCCCAGCGCCCGGGCGAACCGGGCGTCGAGCCAGCGGCCGGCGGGCAGTGCCAGGATGACGTAGACCAGCGGGAAGATCCCGGCGAGATCGCCCACCGCTGCCTCGGACACCGCCATGATGTGGTGGGTCTGCGTCGTGATCGACGCGTATGCGAGCCACAGCCATTGGGTGGACGCGGTCAGCAGCGCAAAGCCTGCCAGGATCAGCCACCGGTTCACCCGTACCGCTGCCACGCTCTGCGTAGCCACCGCCGCTCCGCTCTTGTGCGCCTCTTCGCGTGCTTGTGGCTATCTTCGTCCCATCGGTAACGCCCCGCCACCCACCTGGCGCAACGCCGGGACCGCCGGGACGGCGTGGGCGGGACACGGCGTAACGTTCAAGATCTTGAACGCCTGGCCGGGGGCGGGCCGTCAGCCGGGCATGGCGGGGTGGCCGGGGCGGGCCGTCAGCCGGGCATGGTGGGATAGCCGGGGTGCGGCGCCTCCGCGCGGAGGGCGGCCATCCTCTCGTGGAACTCGTCCTGGTTGATCTCGCCGCGGGCGAACCGCTCGGCGAGAATCTGCTCGGGGGACATCGCGTGCCCCGGCCCGGGCCCGTCCTGGCCGTACGGTCCCGGCCGGCCGGCGTAGGGCGGCTCCGCCCGGCGGCCGCCGCGGGTGAGCAGCAGCACGAGGGCGACGATGGCCGCCGCGACGAGCACCCAGAACAATATGGAACCCAGACCCAGCGCCCAGCCCCAGCCGGCGTGCGGTCCGTAAAAGAACATCTCCCTGCCTTTCTTCCTGCAGGCCCGGCCGGTCGCGCCGGCCCGCCCGCAGTTCCAAGGACACAACCCGAACCTGAACGCTGCCTGGAGACCTCCCGCAGGCATGCTCGGTGTGCCCGGTTCGGCCGGGGCGTTCGCTTACCCTGGCTGCACCAGGGCCGGGCCTCTCCGGGGCCACCGGCCGCGGCGGCTCGGAGTCAGGGACGGATGGCACGCACCGGGGCTGGCATCGCGCGGCCGGGCGAGGGGCTGCGCCGCGTCGCCCGCCTGCCCTCCCGCGTGTCCTCGCCCCTCGGCGGGTTCTGGCAGCGGGCCGGCGCGGCGTGGCATCACGCGTTCACGGCGCAGCCCGTGCCGCCGCGGTGGCTGGTCCTGGGCGCCGGCGTGCTGGCGCTGGTCATCGTGTGCTCCCCGCGGCTCTGGCCGGCCGCGCGGACCGTGGTGACGATCGTGCACGAGGGCGGCCACGCGCTGCTGGCGCTGGCTACCGGGCGGCGCCTGGGCGGCGTCCGGATCTACCGCAGCACCGCCGGGGAGACCCGCTCGGCGGGGCGGGCGGACGGCCTCGGCGCCGCGCTGACCGCCGTGGCCGGCTACCTGGCGCCGCCGCTGCTCGGCCTGGGCGCGGCCGCGCTGCTGGCCATCGGGCACCTGACCGGGATGCTGCTGCTCAGCCTGGTGCTGCTGGCCGGGCTCGCGGTCGCGGTCCGCAATGCCTACGGCATGCTGGCCGTGCTGGCCGCCCTGGTCACCGTGGCCGCCGTCTGCCTGTACGCGCCCGCGACCGTGCAGGCCGGGTTCGGCTACGTGATGACCTGGTTCCTGCTGCTGGGCGGGGTGCGGCCGGTGATCGAGCTGGGACG
>JASHPR010000316.1 GCA_030038015.1 Streptosporangiaceae bacterium | reverse complement strand
CGAGGTGTCGCTGGGCCGGGCCGGGATCGTGCTCGGCCTGGAATGCTCCCGGCTGGCCCGCAACAACGCCGACTGGCATCAGCTCCTGGAGATCTGCGCCATGACCGGCACCCTGATCTGCGACGAAGACGGGCTCTACGACCCGAGGAACTTCAACGAGAGGAGAAAGCCGGACTGCTGTCATAAGCGTGTCCGGTCTTCATCGTCTGGGCTTCCTTCCGTTTCGATGCTGGTGCCAGCTTCCTGATCTTGCTGCCAGGGACGGCGCATGTGCTGTCCCCTGGGAGTCTCGTGCAGGATGCGGAGCCGTTCGACCTCGGCGGGGTCAGCGCGGACGACGATGAGGCGTGCCTCGGGGTGGAGGTAGCCGTCGGCCCAGCCGCGGCGGACCCAGGCATCAAGGGTGACCTTGGACATTCCCAGGCGGGCGGCGAGGTCGCGCAGCCACCATTCGTGCTCGCCGAGCCCGGGGCGGGACGCCGGGGTGCGGGCGTGCTGCAGGCCCAGGGCGCTGAGCAGGTCGCGGACCGAGCTCGTGGTGAAGGTTTCTGCGCGCTTGGGCGGCCGTAGGCCCTCGGCGTTGAGGCTGTCGGCGATCTGAGCGGCTGTGTACCCGGCTGCGGACAGTTCCCCGGCACGCTCCCGGAGCCGGGGGAAGTAGCTCAGCTGGGCCAGGGTCGCGACCGGCCGGGTGACGCGGCCCGTGGTGCGGTGCCCGCCGGCCCAGGTGACCTCGACGCCGGCCTGCTCGCTGTCGCCGATCACGGTGACCGTGACGTTCTCGATCAGGTGCCGCAGCAGCTGCTTGCGGTCCGCGTCCGTCGTGGTCCCGGCGTGCCAGACGGCGGGCAGGTCGGCTGCGAGCGCCCGGATCTGCTCCCGCTCGGCGGCGGTCAGGGCGCGGGGCCGGGAGGCGAGGTGGCGGTCGTGCTCCTCGCCCAGGCGCTGCCGCTCGGCCAGGGCGTCGTTCCAGTCTTTCTCCAGCTGCCGCACGACCAGCCGGTTTTCCGGCTCGGCGAGCTGGTACTGGCGGCGGGCCCGGTCAGCGGCGTAGTCAGCGCGCTCCAGCCGCTGCCGCCAGATCCGGTCGGTCTCGGCACGCTGGCGTTCTTCCTGCCCTGCGGCGGCAAGCGAGACCTCCAGCGCTGCCGGGGCCATCGCCTGCAGCGCGAGAGAGGCCACGTAGTCATCGACGCACTTGCCGGCCAGCTGCTGGCAGCGCTCGTCGGCCCAGGTGACGTTCGCCATCCCGCACACGTAGCTGGGCTGCAGGACGCCTCCGGGACCGCGCTGGTAGCGGACGGTCATCTTCATCCCGCAGCGCCCGCAGCGGACCAGCCCGGCCAGCAGGGCCGGGCCATCGCGCACCGCGCCCGTGCTCTCGGCCCGGGACCGGTTAGCGTCCATCCGCCGCATGTTCCGCTCGTACTGCTCCATGCTGATGTAGGAGGGCAGGACCCCGGGCAGGAGGACCAGCCACTGCCCGGATTCAACCCTCTTCTTTCCGCTGTAGGGCCGTCCCGGCTGCCGCTTGCGCGGGTCGCTGGTACTGCGCCCGTAGGCGTAGATCCCAGCGTAAGCCGGATTGCGGAGCATGTTCTGCACCATTGCCCGCGACGGCCGCCGCCACGCCAGTTCCCCGCGGTCAGGTCCCTCCCGCAGCCGGATCCCGATCTGGACCCGGTTATCAGCCAGGCAGCTCAGCACCCCGCCGACCGTGCCGATCCGGTCGTACAGGCTGAACACCAGCGCGATCACGGCCCGGACCTGCTCGTCGGGATCCAGGATGACCTCACCGGACGGACGGCGGGCGAACCCCGCGGGCAGCGGGATCGCGAGCTCGCCGCGCCGGGCCTTGGCCATGCGGCCGCCCAGCATGCGCTGCCTGATCAGGTGGAGCTCTGCCTCGCTGATAGTCCCCTTCAGGCCCAGCAGCAGCCGGTCATTGTGCCCGGCCGGGTCGTAGACCCCTTCCATGTCGCCCAGCAGCGTCCCCGACAGCGCGCACAGCTCCAGCAGCTGATGCCACTCACGCCCGGACCGGGCCAGCCGCGACATCTCGATTCCCAGCACGATGCCCACGTGGTCCAGGCCGACCTCCGACACCAGCCGCTGGAACCCGGGCCGGATCCCGGCACCAGACGCCGAGTGCCCCAGGTCCTCGTCGATCACCAGGACCCGGGACGGCTCCCAGCCCAGCTCCGCCGCGCGCCCGGACAGCCCGTACTGCAGCCGAGTCGACTCGCCGTGGTAGATGACCTGCGCCATTGTGGACTGGCGGACGTAAACAACGGCGAGCCGGTCCCGGTGCCACTCCTGGATCTTGCTTCCGGCCAGCTCCCACGGCAGCCTCGCCGCCACGCTCATCATGCTCCCCCCCGTCCCCGCTGCCCGCTGCCGCACGGACCATCCGCTCGACCAGCAGGCCCAGCAGACGGCCCGCGAGCACCCGGTTCACCTCCGGGAACGTCTCCCACGTCGGCGCGGCCGCCAGCGCCTGCCGGCTCTGGGGGACACGGCATCATCCCCAGGCACCGCTCACCTCCCTTGCCCGACCCGGCCCGCACCCCGCGCAGCCGCCTGACCTCCGCGACCACGGCCAGCAGGCCGTCAATCCCCAAGACAGGGGCATTCCCCCGGGCCGGTTCGGCTATGCATGCACTCTGGCTTGCTCCTTGAGACCGCCTACAGGCTCGCAAAGCACGTCCTGGGCTGGGACAAGGCCGCTCTCCGCCACCCGGGGCAGGTCGCCCGCTGGACCTGGCTCATCATCGCCGCCATCACCCAGCTCCGCCTCGCCCGCCCCATCGCCGAAGACCGCCGCCAGCGCTGGGAACGCCGCCGCAGCCAGGGAAAGCTCAGCCCCGCCGCGTCCGCAGGGATTTCGCTCGACTGGCTACGCTGGCCGGCACGCCGCCCAGCCCGCCAAAACCCGCCAAGCCCGGCCCCGGGCGGCCAAAGGACCGCCGCAGCACCCCCGCACCACGCCACGTCATCAAGAAGGCCGCCTGACGTCACTCAACGGGCTAAAA
>JASHPR010000315.1 GCA_030038015.1 Streptosporangiaceae bacterium | reverse complement strand
GGACGCGCCCGCGGGCCAGCACGCCGCTCCTGGCCGGCCGGACAGCCAGCCGCAGGCTGGCGCCGCCGGGGCCGCCAAGCAGGCCAGCGCCAAGCCGGGCAAGGACGACGATGAGTGGTGGACCGAGTAGCAGCGTCCCGGCCTGCCGCAGCGGCGCGCGCCCCCTCGGGCGCGCGCCGCTCGTTTCTGTGCTGGCGGCCTGCCGCGGGCGCCCGCGCAGGCTACGGGCTGACGGCCTGGCCGCCGTCGACGATCAGGACCTGGCCGGTCATGTAGGACGACGCATCGCTGGCCAGGAACACGGCCGGCCCGGCCATCTCCTCCGGCTTGCCCCACCGGCCCAGCGGCACCGTCGCGACCGTCGCCGGCCCCGCCACCGGGTCCTGCCACAGGTTGCGGTTGAGGTCGGTGGCCGTCCAGCCCGGGCAGAGCGCGTTGACCCGGACCCCCCGGCTGCCCCACTCCACCGCGAGGGTCTTCGTGAGCGAGATCAGCCCCGCCTTGGCCGCGCCGTACGGGGCGAGGAGCGGCGACGACGCCACCCCGGCCACGGACGCCACGTTGATCACTGATCCGCGGCCCCGGTCCAGCAGGTGATCGGCGAACGCACGGCTGACGTACACGGCCGAGTCCAGGTTGAGCCGCAGCACCTTCTCCCAGCCTGGCAGCCGCAGCTCGCGGAAGGGGACCATGAAGTTGGAGCCGCCGGCGTTGTTCACGACCACGTCCACGTCGCCGAGCTGGTCGATCGCGGTGGCGACCGCCTCATCGACCGCCTCTCTCACGGTGACGTCCGCCGGGATCACGAAGGCCTTGCGCCCCACGGCAGTGATCGCCGAAGCGGTGTCGGCGAGCCCGTCGGCACTGCGCGCGACCAGCGCCACGTCAGCGCCGGCCTCGGCCAGCGCTATGGCGATGACGCGGCCGATCCCGCGGGACGCGCCCGTGACGAACGCGTTCCTCCCGGTCAGGTCGAAAAGGCTCACGGTCAGTCCTTCCATTCGGTGGGAAGCGGCCAGGCCCGGAGGTTGACCCGGCGCACGATCTCGTTCAGCACGATGCGGACGTAGGGCTCGCCGACCCAGAGATGCCTTGCCTTGTCCACGCCGACGACCTCGGCCTGGGGCACCCGGGCGAACCTGGCCCGTGCGTCGTCGGGCCGCAGGTAGTCATCGAGCGCCGGGATCAGCGCCACCAGCGGGCGGCCCGACGCGGCCCAGCCGTCCAGGTCGGCGTCGGTCACCCGGGCCAGCGGCGGCGAGAGCAGGATCGCGCCCTCCACCGCGGGGTCGTTGCCCCATTTCAGGGCCAGGTCCGCGCCGAACGACCAGCCCAGCAGCCACAGCCGCGGCAGGCCGGCGGCGGCGGCGTACGCGATCACGGCGGCCACGTCGTGGCGCTCAGACCCGCCGTGGCCGAACTCCCCCTCGCTGGTCCCGTGCTCCGACGCGGTCCCGCGGGTGTTGAACCTGAGCACCGCGAGGTCAGCCATGGCCGGCAGCCGGTTTGCGGCCTTGCGCAGCACGTGGCTGTCCATCATCCCGCCCGCGGTGGGCAGCGGGTGCAGGCAGATCAGCGTGGCGACCGGCGCGCGCGCCCCGGGCAGCGCGAGCTCGCCGACCAGGCTGAGCCTGTCGGCCGTGGGCACTGTCACCGGCGTCCTGATGGCGGGCAGGACCGTGCTCGCTCGTATCTCGGTCATTGACTCCTCACCGGCGCCTCGCCGAACCAGGGCCAAGGCGGCGGGGCCACCGCTGCCAGCACGAATTGTGCCAGTGCCGCCGCTGCGCCGGACCCGGGGCCTGCGCCGGCCATACCACGACATGCGCAACGCCGGGCGGGATCTCCTGGTCGCAGCCTGGGCAGCGGTAGGTCTTCGTGGCCGCCGCGCCGGGCACCTGGCGGACGACCCAGTCCCCGTCCGGCCAGGCCTGCGTCTGCGGCGGCCCGAGCCTGACCGGGGAGGGCTCGCCCGCCCGGGCATCCTCGGCCCGCCCGGCCGCCCCGCGCGGCCTGCGCCTGACCCCGGCGGGGAGGCGGCGTGCCTTGCGTGGGCTCACGGCCGCCAGGGTAAGGCACGGGCTACAGTTGGCTCCCGTGCGGATCGTCATCGCCCGGTGCAGCGTGGACTATGCGGGCAGGCTCTCGGCGCACCTGCCGCTGGCGACCCGCCTCCTGATCGTCAAGGCCGACAGTTCTGTGCTCGTGCACTCCGATGGGGGCAGCTACAAGCCCCTCAACTGGATGCCGCCGCCGTGCCGGCTGGCCGAGGAGGACGGCCGGTGGGTGGTGACAGGAAAGTCGGGCGAGACGCTCACCATCAGCATCGGGGAGATCGTCAGCGACGTCTCGTTCGACCTGGGCGCCGATCCCGGGCTGCGGAAGGACGGCGTCGAGTCGCACCTGCAGGAGCTGCTGGCCGTGCAGCTGCACCTCCTCGGCGAGGGCTGGCGGCTGGTCCGCCGGGAGTTCCCGACCCCGATCGGGCCTGTCGACCTCATGTGCCGGGACGCGCTCGGGGCCAGCGTGGCCATCGAGGTCAAGCGCCGCGGCGACATCGACGGGGTCGAGCAGCTCACCCGCTACCTGGAGCTGCTGAACCGCGATCCGCTGCTGGCCCCGGTGCGCGGCGTGTTCGCGGCCCAGGAGATCCGGCCTCAGGCCAGGGTCCTGGCCGGGGACCGCGGAATCCGCTGCGTCACCCTCGACTACGACGCCATGCGCGGCGCCGGGGACGGTGCGCTGCGGCTGTTCTGACCCTGGGCCGGGCACCGGCGTCCGGGTCCGCGTGGCGTGTGGCTGCCGCCGGGATTAGCATTCTTTCGTTCATATCCGCATGTGACCCGACAAGTGTGGGACCGGCCTGCAACCGAGCCGGTAAGGGGGTCTGCGAAGACCGTGTGGCGGCAACGACGTCGCCTGCGAATGCGGCAGCTCGAGGACGCCGTGGCGGAGGCGAGGGCCACTCAGGCCGAGCTGATGCGGCGCATCCAGCTTTTCGAGCAGATCGCCGCGGCGGCAGGCGTGGAGCTCAGCGAGCGTGCGGCAGCCGCCGGCGTGCCCGAGTCCCTGATCGCCGCCGCAACGGACCCGCGCGGGGACGCGCCCGTGCGGCTCGAGGTGGGCGGCCGCGAGTTCATCGCCGTGGTCGGCGGTGAAGGCGGTGATCCGCGCGAATGGTGGGCCGCGATCCAGCACCTGGCCTCCCGGGGCGCGCCGTGATCCACCTTGAGCGGGTCGCCCTGCCAGACGGGCTCAGGGCCCTCGCCTACCGCGATGCCCGCGGCAACCTGGTCATCTACGTGTCCCAGAAGCTGGACGCAGCCCGCCAGCGGGCGGCCGTCATGCAGGCGGTCCGCGCCTCGCGCCGCGCCGGCTGGCGCGCGGGCCTGCCGTCGGCGGGCATCGCGCTGCTGCTGGGGATCCGGGCGGTGCTCGGACGCGCCGCG
>JASHPR010000314.1 GCA_030038015.1 Streptosporangiaceae bacterium | reverse complement strand
GCCGCCGCAGCGGGCGCTCGGCCCTGGTGACGGCGAGCACGAGGGGGACGAGCAGCACGGTGAGCAGCGCCCACCAGGCGAGGCGCAGCCACCACCACTCGGCGGTGCCGATGGCGGGCTGCGGCCAGACGCCGGTCGCGTAGAAGGCGACGGCGACCACGATGGGCGGCACGAAGTGCCACAGGTAGACGTTCATGACGAAGGTGTTCAGCCGCTGGACGAGACGCCACAGCCGGACCCGCGTGGCGAGCAGCCGGCTCACCGCCGGCTCGAGCGCGAGGGCCAGTCCGGCCTGCGCCAGGGCGTAGGCGAGCAGCGCCACCGACGGCGGGTTGGTGTTCCCGGAACCGACCATGTCCACCTGGAACGGGCCCCACGCCAGCAGGCAGCCCAGCGCCAGCGCGCCAGCCCCGAACATGGCGGCCGGCCGCCACCGGCCGCGGGTCAGCGTGCCGTCCAGCCAGCTGAAGCCCCATTGGTGGATGGAGCCCCAGACGAACAGGTAGTTCGCGTATCCGATGCCGTGCAGGTGGGGGCCGACGGTGGCGGCGTTGACCAGCGCCGCCGCGGCGGCCATCGCCAGCGGCACCGCGAGGCCCCACCGCCGGTGGGCGGCCAGCAATGCCGGCGTGAGGGCGATGAGCAGCAGGTAGACGGGCAGGAACCAGAGCTGGAGGGCGACGAGCCAGGCCGCGTTGGCGACCTCGCCCGACGGGACGCCGGCCGCGGTCGCGACGACGGCAGCGAGCACGCCGATCACGACAAACACCGCGGTCGGCCAGAGCAGGCGCAGCGCGCGGTCCCTGACCCAGCAGGTCCAGGTCTCTCCGCGGCCTTGGTGAGCGCGCCACGACAGGGCGTTCACGTACCCGCCGACCAGGAAGAACATCGGCATGACCTGGAACAGCCAGGTCACCCAGGGCGCCCAGCTGACGTAGTTAAGCGCGTCAACGCCGGACAGCTGGCCGTGGGTGTAGGTGATCGAGACCAGCAGCCAGTGCCCGTACACCACACCGCCGATCGCCAAGACGCGGAGCAAGTCCGCGTAACGGTTGCGCTCCGGCACTACACAATCGTGTTATGCCGCAAGCCGGGCAACTAGGGACGAAGGTAACTAGCGACGGCCGCAGTTCACAGCGTGCCTTCAGGGCCCTGGCAGGTCGGGACGATCGGCCCCTGCCGGGCCGCGCCCCATCGTGCTACGGGTAATAAATAGACGGCCTTGACGGCCGGTCTCGGCTGGGAAAGGAGGTGCCGGGGATGGTGAACCGGATTGAGTTTCCCCCGTCGGAGCATGAGTCGCTGGTGGCGCTGAAAGAGCGCGTGACCGCGCTTGAGGACCGTGTGGCGACGCTCACCGAGGCGCTGCGCGTCCTCGCGCACGGACTCGAGGAGCTGCCCTCGGCCGAGCCCGCACACGACCGGAGCGGTGCGGCCGCGCGCCGCGCCCACGATCTGCTGCTGATGTCCGCGCCGCTGCCGGTGCGGCGGCGCACCGGCTAGGCGGTTCTGGCCAGGGCTTCGCCGCCCGCGGAACGGGTACGAGACGACGATGTTCGCTGATCGCGTCGACGCGGGGCGCCAGCTGGCGCGGCGGCTGCGGCCGCTGCGCGGCCAGAACGTCGTGGTGCTCGGCCTGCCGCGCGGCGGGGTGCCGGTCGCCTTCGAGGTGGCCGTCTCGCTTCGCGCGCCGCTGGACGTGATCGTGGTCCGCAAGCTGGGCGTGCCGTTCGACCCTGAGTACGCCTTCGGCGCCATCGGCGAGGGCGGGGTGCGGGTTGTCGACCGCCGGGCGGCGGCGCCGACCGGGCTCACCGAGGCGGAGATGGCCAAGGTAGAGGCACGGGAACGAGTCGAGCTTGACCGCCGGGTGCGGCAGCTGCGCGGCGGCAGGCCGCCGGTTCCGCTCGGCGGCCGGACAGTGGTCATCGTCGATGACGGCATCGCCACCGGGTCAACCGCCCGTGCTGCCTGCCGGGTCGCCAGGGCGCGGGGGGCAGGCCGTGTCGTGCTCGCCGTGCCAGTATGCCCCGCCGAGGCCGTCGCGTCCCTGCTGCGGGACGCCGATGACGTCGTCTGCGTGGACACCCCCGGCAGCTTCTTCGCCATCGGCGCCTGGTACGCCGATTTCACCCAGACGTCTGACGAACAGGTCCGCGCCCTGCTCGAGGCGGCGGCCGGCTTCCCTCGCGTGCCAGACGCTGGCCAGGTCATCATCGACGCCGACGGCACCCGGCTGGCGGGGATCCTGACCGTCCCCGACCGGGCCGCCGGGCTTGTCCTGTTCGCGCACGGCAGCGGCAGCGGCCGCAACAGCCCGCGCAACCAGTCGGTGGCCGCCTCGCTCAACCGGGCCGGGCTCGGCACGCTGCTCGCCGACCTGCTCACCGAGGACGAGGCGGCCAATCGCGCACGCGTGTTCGATATCCCGCTGCTCGCCAGCCGGCTGGCCGGGATCACCGGGTGGCTGCGGCGGCAGTCGGCTGCCCGCGGGCTTCGCGTTGGCTACTTCGGCGCCAGCACCGGCGCGGCCGCCGCCCTGCGGGCAGCCGCCGATTCCCGGCTAGAGGTCGCGGCGGTCGTGTCCCGCGGTGGGCGCCCGGACCTAGCCAGCGGATGCCTCGGGGCGGTCCGCGCGCCGACGCTGCTCATCGTCGGCGGCGCGGACCCGGTCGTGCTTGACCTCAACAAGCGTGCGCAGCGCGAGCTCAAGTGCGAGAACCGGCTGGTGGTGATCCCGGGGGCGACTCACCTGTTCGAGGAGCCGGGCGCACTGGGCCAGGTGGCCGACCTGGCGGCCGACTGGTTCACCCGGCACTTCGCCGCGGTCGCTGGTCAGCCCGCTGCCGGGCGGAAGACCGGGTAGCGCCGCAGCCTCATCGCGGCGGTGCCCCGCGCGTCCACGGCGGATGCGGACAGTCCCGGCCCGCCGGGCGCTAAGCCCCCCTATCCGGGCGACTTCCCCGCCCGGCAGTCTAGGGGAGGCGGCGGAATGGCGGAGGGAGCACCGATGACCGGGCGGCAACTGGTGACGGCGAGTCCGCGACCTGGACAGCCTCCCCCGGCACCCAAGCCTCGGCTGCGCGGCTGGATACACGCCGTCTCCGCGCCGCTCAGCCTCGCCGGGGGCGTCGTCCTGGTGCTCCGCGCGGCAACCGCGGCGGCCGCCGCGACGTCCTCGGTCTTCACCGCTACCGCGGTCACGCTGTTCGGCGTCAGCGCCACGTATCACCTCGGCTCGTGGCCGCCCCGGGCGCGGGCGCTGCTGCGCAGGCTCGACCACGCCAACATCCTGCTCCTCATCGCCGGGACCTGCACGCCGGTCGCGGTGCTGCTGCTGCACGGCCCGAGCCGGGTGGTCATCCTCGCGGTGACCTGGTCGTGCGCGGCGCTGGGCATGTTGTTCCAGGTACGCTGGGCCGCCCTCCCGCGGTGGGTATCG
>JASHPR010000313.1 GCA_030038015.1 Streptosporangiaceae bacterium | reverse complement strand
GGCCAAGCTGGTCGCCGAGCCGTGGGACGTCGGCCAGATGGACAGCTACGACCTGGGCCGGTTCCCGCCGCTGTGGCGGGAGTGGAACGGCAAGTACCGGGACACGATGCGCGACTTCTGGCGCAGCACGCCGGTCGGCATCGGCGAGTTCGCCACCCGCTTCGCCGGGTCCTCCGACCTGTACGGCACCACCGGGCGCCGGCCTACCGCCTCAGTGAACCTGATCACCGTCCACGACGGGTTCACCCTGCGAGACCTGGTCTCCTACAACGGCAAGCACAACGAGGCCAACGGCGAAGACAACCGGGACGGGACCAGCGACAACCGGTCGTGGAACTGCGGCACCGAAGGCCCCACGACCGATCCGGACGTCCTGGCGCTGCGGGCCCGGCAGTCCCGCGCCATGCTCACGACGCTGATGCTGTCGTTCGGGGTGCCGCTGCTGCTCGGCGGCGAAGAGATCGGCCGCACCCAGCAAGGTAACAACAACGCCTACTGCCAGGACAACGAGATCACCTGGCTCGACTGGGCGAACGCTGACACCGCGCTGCAGGAGTTCACCACGAAGCTGATCGCGTTCCGGCGTGCCCACCCGGTCTTCCGCCGCCGCCGCTTCCTGGCCGGCGCTGAGGCGTCGGAGCTGGAGTGGTTCACTCCGGCGGGCACGCCGATGAACGGCGGCGACTGGGCCGATCCGAACGCCCGGGCCATCGCCATCTACCTGGACGGGTCCGACGACCCCGACCGGGCCCAAGACGGCTCGCTCCTGGTCGACGACGACTTCCTGGTCCTGGTGAACTCCTGGTGGGAACCCCTCGCCTTCGTGCTGCCGCAGAGCCGGCCCGGCGCGCGGTGGGGCGCCGAGGTCGACAGCCACGACCCCGCCGCCCCCGCCGGAGCGGCCGTGCACACCGCCGGCGAGCAGGTGACCGTCGGCCCCCGGTCCGTCGTCGTCCTGCGGGCCGCGTCACCGCGATGAGCATCGCCCTTGATCCAGGCACAGCGCAGGCATCTCCGCAAGCCGCAAGCCGCTCACTGTTACCTTCGCTGCCAGTTCCGGTGGCCGGGTCCCGGTATTGGCCTTCCTTAGGCGCGTACTGCCAGCCACTCTGAGAGCTGCAGGCCGGGCAAATCTGACCAAAACCCTCGATGCAGACGCTAGCCCGAACCGCCGCAGCCGCGATCTGGTGATCAGCTCGTGGGCGGAGGCGAGCCGGCCGACGGCGTACTGGGCTGGGAGCGGGTCGGGCCGGCCGTCATGGACAACCGCTCAACTGGGCGCGGTTGGAGGTCACGATGATGGCGGCTTGGCGGTGCCGCTCGACGCAGAGCTGGTAAAAGCCGGTACGCCGGCCCTCCGCTCAGACGGTCCTGCCCGGGAGCAAGCCATGACGGGGGAGGATCTCCGCCTAGGTGCGGATCGCCCTGACGCGGTGCGCGAAACGGTATCCGTTCCCCCGCGTCTCCTTGGGGGTCCTGATCCTCCCCCGTCACCACAGATAACGCCCAGGGCGACGGCGATATGCCCAGCCGCCGCGCGAGGTGACGGGGCCTCACGACAGATTCGTCACGATCACGACTGAGCTGGGCCGAGGGCCGCGGCGTCCGGCGATGCGGTTCCCAGTGTGGCCGGGCTTTATGCCTGGCCCGGCTTTATGCCTGGCAGGCCGAATCCAGGACCCGTCGTGGGTGACTGGACTGCGGGACCTTGGTCCCTTCACTGCCGTAGCCCGCACAGCTAGAAGAGCTGAGGCTGCTAACCAACTCCGAGATGGACCGCGCGTCCCCGTTCGCCGCGATCCCCGCCGGGCAGCGCACGCTGAACCGGGAGCTGCGGGGCAGCCGCCGCCGGGCCCTGGCCGCGGCCGGGACGCCATCACTGTGCGCTCGCTGCGCGGGCGCGGGAAATACGGCAGCCGCGGCGTGGGCGTGCTTGCGCGGCGCCACTCCCCCGCACGCTGGGAGCGGCAGGCCGCCCCGCACTGCCGCCCAGTTGCGCGCCGCCGTTCCAGCCGGACCCGCAGCCGGTCACATGCGTGCTCGATCGCATGCTGGCCGGCCGGGGCACCCGCGGACGTGCCCCGATGCTGTCGATCCCGCATCCCAACGGTGCCGCGTTCTCGATCGCGCAACGCCACGGTTGTATCCGGCCCGAGTTATAAGATCAGGCCCGGGTTATGAACATCACCTGTCGCCACGTCCTGCCTATACCGGCGCATTCGGTCCAGGCTCAGCAGGTCAGGTGCAGCGCGCCCGCCCAGCCGACAGCACCAACTCGCAGCAGCGCGTTGATCCGGTCCACGGCATCGGCCGTGGGCAGCACCTCAACAGCCACGCCACGCTCCGCCAGTTCCCGTTCCAGGCCAGCGGCAGGCTGCATCCGGCCATAGCCGCCAGTCCCGACAACAAGCCGCCGCAAATTCGCATCCGGCAGCGTTCCGAGATCCTCCAGGCGCAGCACGTGCCCTTCCCGGCGCCACCAGTGCTCCTGCACCCCGCCGGGCGTGACCAGCACATCGCCGTGGATCTCGCGGCCGTCCACAACGAGCGTCCCGAACCGGTACTGGTCAATGTGCATGGTCTAATCGTTGGTCTGCCGCCCGGGACCAGACAAGGGCCGAACGTCTCCGCATCCACGCGAGTTCCTTAGCCCCACACGCATCATGCCTGGGCACGCATCCAGCGGCCCCGACGGTCGTCGCCAGCTTTATGGCGCCGCGTTCGTAACGGGGGCAGGAAATGCCGGACGATCCGGTGGCTCCGATCTGCCATGGGACAGCCCTGGAGCGGGAATTATCTTGCGGTGGCAGCAGACACCTCGCGAGCTCGCACGTCCGTCCCCCGCGCCGGTCATAGAGGCAGCGACCCCGAACGACCCGACCCCGGTCCTCCGCAGCCACCGCGACCAGAGCCAGTGGAGCCTCCGCCGGTGCCTCCGCCGGTGCCTCCGCCGGGCCCGGTGCCGCCGCCCGCGCCGCCGCCAGAACCCCAGCCAGAACCGCCTGCGCCGCCACCGGTGCCCCGGCCGCAACCGCGACCGCTACCGCCGCCGGAACCTCAGCCAGAGCCAGAGCCCGTGCCGCGGCCCGGGCCGCGTCCAGAACCACTGCGTCAGGCAGCGCTGCGAGCATGACAACGGTCAGCCGGGACCTGGAGCCGCAGCCGCCGGTCACCTCGCCGCCGGGACCCGGGTCAGGGGGAACCGCAGGCGCGCTGCGGCGTCGCCCGGAGGGTCGCGCACCGCTACTACCTCGCCTCCGTCCTCGCGGATGGCGATAGCCATCTCCTCGAGCAGGTCCGGGACCGGGCGAGCGGCTGAGGACCCATGCGGGCAGGCGTCCGGCTCGCTGGCGAGCATGCGGCAGCTGTCGCACGCAAAACCCGGGATCACGCCCCCGACTGGCAGCACCAGGACCGCGACCGCCCGCTGGTTCACCGCCGACAGGCAGGCATTCACCCCGATCGCGGCGAGGCCGCCGGGAGGCTCCTGCGTGATCTGATCGATCAGCCGCTGCTCCCGCCGGCTTACCCAGCTCTCGATCACCGGTGCGGCAAGCGCCCCTACCCTGGCCGGCGTCATCGTGTGCGGGTCCACCACGAAGCTGCCCGCGAAACGGTCCCGCACCTCGCCTGGCAGGGCGGCAAGAAACGCCGGAACGGAGTCCTCATGCCCGCCGACTACCAGCGGCAGCGCGCCGACCTGCGCGGAACGCTCTAGCATCGCCGCAGCGTCGCGATAATGACGGTGCGCGAGCTCGGCCACGCGGTCATTGACCCGGTATGAGTCAAGCCCGTACCACCCGCCGAACCTATGGCTGCGGACGCCCGGTGCTGCCGGCCAAGCATCGGCGTCGATCCGGTCGCCCGTAATCCGGAACAGCCAGGCGTGCTGCCGGTCAACAACCACAACCTGAAACGCGGGGCACCGCTGCAGGGCGACCAGGAGCGGCCGCACATGCGGTCTGACTGCCAGCACCGCCCGGTCTGGCAGCAGGCATGGCAGCGTCAGCGTTGTTGCGATGCCGGCCTCGTGGCTTGCGAACACCGCGGCAGTGTGGCCCATCCACTCGCGCGCGTGAACGTCCAGGAGGGCCAGCGCCGTCTGCCGCTCCGCTCTGCGGGCCTTCAGCGCCTGCCGGCCGCCCACGCCCTCCGCAGCCACCTCAAGGAGCTCATCAGCACGGGCCGGCAGTCCGGGCAGAGCCGACACATCGACCGGAACCCACATATAGAGCGACAGCACCGACGGCTCGGTGGTATGGATCGCTTGCAGCTTCTGCACGTCCGCTTCGCTGATCATCTCGTCGGGGCCTACCCAGGCAGGCGCGGCGGCAATCTGGAGCTCACCGGGTACCAGCAGCCCGCTGCCCGGCACCCGCTCGACATGGCTCTGCCCGGCTGGCCCACTCCCCGGGGCAAAGGCCCCCCCGGCACCCCGCCCCGCCAGGCCCCCCGCCGCGCGCCTGCGGGGCGGGCAGCCGGCGTGGCGGCCCCGTCTTGCGCCCCCTGTCTGCGGGCGCCCCGGCGCCTGGAGCCCAGGGTGTGACCGGTTCAGGGACTTCTTGCCCTGGCGAGGCGGCCGCGCGCGGGGCGAGTGTGGAGACATCGGACGTGCCCCCCAGCGGTTACCCCCGGAAGGCAACTCCGCGGCTTGCTGGTGCCGGGCGGCAGGAAAGGGGCTGAAGATGGAACTCGTCGAGGAAGGCCCATACCGGTTCGGTATCCCGAAGCGGGGGCAGATGCGCGTGCCGGGGGTCGTGTATGCCTCCCATGAGCTGATCCGCGACCTGGCTGGGGACCGTTCGCTGGAGCAGGTGGCTAATGTGGCGACCTTGCCGGGCATTGTGACGGCTTCGTACGCGATGCCGGACCTGCATCTGGGGTACGGGTTCCCGATCGGCGGGGTCGCCGCCACAGATCCGGCGGCCGGCGGGGTGGTCTCCCCGGGCGGGGTCGGGTTCGACATCTCCTGCGGTGTGCGCCTGCTGGCGGCCAGCCTGGACCGCGGGGAGATCATGCCGATGCTGGGGACGCTCATGGACCGGCTGGCTGCCGCCACCCCACGGGGCGCGGGCCGGGGAGGTATCTGGCACCTAAGGGGCCCTGGGCAGATAGCCGATGTGCTGACCGGCGGCGCCCGGTACGCCCTCAAGCACGGCTATGGGGTCGAACGCGACCTGGCGCGCTGCGAAGATGAGGGCGCTGTGGCCGACGCCGATCCCGGGCAGGTCAGCACCCGGGCGATCGACCGGGGGCTGCACCAGGTGGGCAGCCTCGGCTCGGGCAACCACTTTCTGGAGGTCCAGGCGGTTGACGAGGTGTACGACGCCGCCACTGCGCAGCGATTCGGGCTCGCCCACGGCCAGGTCTGCGTGATGATCCACTGCGGCTCCCGAGGCCTGGGCCACCAGATCTGCGGCGACCACGTGCGGATCATGGATGCGGCGATGCCACGTTTCGGCATCACCGTGCCCGACCGTCAGCTCGCCTGCGCGCCCGTGAACTCCCCCGAAGGCCGCAACTACCTGGGCGCGATGGCAGCCGCCGCCAACTACGGGCGCGCCAACCGGCACGTCCTCGCCCACACCGCGCGCGAGATCTTCGCCGAAACGGCCGGCGCCCGGCTTGACCTGGTCTACGACGTGTCCCACAACCTGGCGAAGATGGAAACCCACGAGGTGGACGGCAAGCCCATCTTGCTGTGCGTGCACCGAAAGGGCGCCACCCGGGCCCTGCCACCCGGCCACCCGGACTTGCCAGATGACCTGCGCGAGGTCGGCCAGCCGGTGCTGGTCCCCGGCTCGATGGGCACGTTCTCCTACGTGCTGACCGGCATCCCCGGCGGCGGCGCGTTCGCCTCCACCTGCCACGGCGCTGGCCGGGTGATGAGCCGGCACCAGGCACTACGCACCGTCCGCGGGCCCGAGCTGCGGCACCGGCTGGAGGCGGCCGGCATCGCTGTGCGCGGCGCATCAGCCCGCGGGCTGGCCGAAGAGACCCCGGAGGCCTACAAAGACGTGAACGCGGTGGTAGAAGCGGCCGAAGGCGGCGGGCTGTGCCGCAAAGTCGCCCGGCTCGTGCCGCTCGGCGTGGTCAAGGGCTGACGGAGCCGGCCCGGCGGCAAGGGCTGACGGAGCCGGCCCCGCGGTCAGACATCGACCGTCACCGCGCACGACCATTCCCCCGACGGGCCCGCCGCGCAGGTCAGCCCGGACAGCGAGGCTGCCTTCGGAACTGCGCCCACGATCTCCACCCCGCTCGCATCCACCATGCGCAACCTCAGATCGATGCCCCCGCCGACGGCACGGGTCACCTCCACCGCAGCCGGGATCTCCCCATAGGCATCCAGCCGGTAGATGACCTCATCGACGGCGGCAGCGAGCAGGTCAGCGTCGCTGCCGGCGGCCAGGTGATGGACGCTGGCCCGCTGCTGCTCGGCCTTCCCGACCTCGGCGAAGCTCTCCACCAGGCCGCGTACGGCCTCGGCGAGGCAATCCTCCCGGGTCGGGCCCCACGCCTCGATGCGCAGGTCCGCCGTGTGCGGAACGCTCCTATGCCCGCGGTCACGCCGTCCGCCCCGGCCCGGTTGCCGTTTCATGGAGCCTCCCTTCCCGCCTGCACCTCGGGCTTGCACCCGCATGCGGGGCTGGCAATCCGCGGACCAGGTCCGGCGCTGCCGGGCCCGATCCGGCCCTGCTCCGATCCCCGCTGTCCGGTGCCGGTCAACGGCGCTCCGCGTGGATCGTCAGCCACAGTCGTCCACAGTGATTTCCACGTCCTGATCCGGGAGCAGAACACCGATGGAGGCCAGCCCGTCACCATCACCACCCGCACACCGAGATCCTGCAGGCACGCAGTGACCAGGCCCCCTCAGCTGCTGGCGTGGCGGGCATGGTCGCGGATGTGGGCTTCCCACGGGTGCTTCGCTGCGACGTCGACATGCCGCTCGTGATCGTATTCCACGACTGGGTGATTGTGCTTGAGGCATGCCGCTGATGCCCTGGCGGCGCGAATGCCCTGATCCGCACTGGTGGTCAGAATTCGCAGGTGTGTCCGTGGCAGCCGCCGGTGTAGGTGTCGTGGATGCGCACTGCGGCTAGGGGCCCGGCTTGCGGGGAGGTCAGGGTGAGGACCTGGCCGGGGCGGGCGCCGTAGCGGTAGACGGTGATGCCCTTCACCCCAGCGTGCCAGGCCGCCAGGTAGGTCTCCCGCACATCGGCGGGGGTGGCGCTGGCGGGCAGGTTGACGGTCTTGGCGACCGCGGCGTCCACGTGCCGCTGCACAGCAGCCTGCATCTTCAGGTGCCATTCCGGGGAGACTTCCAGCGCGGTCACGAAGGCGGCACGCACATCGGCAGGCACGCCATCGAGGTGCCGCACGGTGCCGGTGCGGGCGACCTCGGCCATGAGCTCGCGCGAGTAGAAGCCCCGCTGGCGCGCGAGGCGCTCGAACAGCGGGTTTGCCTCGGCCAGTTCGCGGCCCAGGATGTGCCGGATGTAGGCGAGGGCGAACATCGGCTCGATCCCCGAGGTAGTCCCGGCGATGAGCGAGATGGTGCCGGTCGGGGCGACAGAGGTCAGCTGCGCGTTGCGCAGCGGCCCGATGCCCAGGCCGGGCCAGATGCTCTTCTCGAAGAGAGGGAACGGGCCGCGCTCGGCGGCCAGCGCGGCTGAGGCCCGCCGGGCTTGGTCGCGGATGACCTGGAAGATGCGGCTGGCCAGCCTGAGAGCCGCAGGCGAGTCGTACGGGATGCCCACGGTGGCCAGCAGCTCGGCCAGGCCCATCACGCCCAGCCCCACTTTCCGCGCGGCCCGGGCCGGGCCCTCCAGCTCGGGCACCGGGTAGTGGCTGACCTCGATGACGTCGTCGAGGAACCGCACCGCCAGGTCCACGGCCGCGCGCAGCCGCGGATAGTCCACCCGCTGGCCGGTGACGAAGCGGGCCAGGTTGAGCGAGCCCAGGTTGCAGGACTCATATGGCAGCAGCGGCACCTCCCCGCACGGATTGGTGGCCTCGATCCGACCGAGCGACGGCAGCGGGTTGCCGGCATTGATGCGGTCGGTGAACAGCAGGCCCGGGTCCCCGCCCTGCCAGGCCGCCTCGCAGATCGCCTCGAACAATTCCGCCGCCGCTACCCGGGCCACCACCCGGCCGGTACGGGGATTGATCAGGGAGTGCCAGCCGCCGCGCGTTACCGCGCGCATGAACCGGCCGCTGACGGCGACCGACAGGTTGAAGTAGTCCAGGCCCCCGTCGCGCTTGACGGCAACGAACTCGGCGATGTCGGGATGTGTCACATCCAGCGCGGCCATGGACGCGCCCCGGCGCCGCCCGCCTTGGGCCAGCACCCGTGCAGCAGTGTCGAACACCGTCAAGAACGACACCGGGCCGCTTGCCCGCCCGCCGGTACTTGCCACCACATCGCCGCTGGGACGCAGGCGCGAAAAGGAATACCCGGTGCCCCCGCCAGCCTGATGCAGCAGCGCCGCCTGCCCCAGCGCGCGGAAGATCGACACCACCGAATCCTCCACCGGCAGCACCACGCACCCAGAAAGCAGCCCCAGCGGAGTACCCGCGTTCATCAGCGTGGGCGAGTTCGGCAAGAACTCCAGCCGCCGCATCGCCCCGGCGAAGGCCTCAGCCCACCGGCCCGCCAACCCCGGGCACCAGGACTCCTCCGCGGCCGCGACGAAGCCCGCCACCCTGTCCATCATCTGCCCGGTCGACTCCGTGACCCGGCCTTGCTCATCCCGCAGCAGGTAGCGCTCCTTCAGGATCGCGGCCGCGCCGAGACTGAGCTTGAGCTCATCGCGCACCCCTAGCAGCAGCTTGGCGTGCCGCAGCTCAGCGTGCTGGTGCCGGTACGCGGCGAAGGCGCGCGCCACCTCCGTCAGACCCCGCGCCCGCAGGGCCTGCTCGACGGCGTCCTGGACATCTTCCACATCCGGCGCCCGGCGCCCGAACCGTGCCGCCAGCCTGCCGCTCACCTCGGCGGCCACCGAGGCAGCCAGCCGCCGATCCGGGCGGCCTGCTTCCGCCGCAGCCCGGCACACCGCCGTCTCGATACGGGCAGCATCAAAGCCCACCACAGCCCCGTCACGCCGGCGCAGCTGCCGCGGCCCTGCCGGGGTGCGTGTCTCGCTCATGAGCTGGGCAACCCCCTCGCAGTCTGCCATCCGGGAACATTCCCGCCGGAGGCACAAGCCAAGCCGGTAGCACGCGGAGGTGGATAAAAGTAACATTGCCGCCGCCTCTGACTGCCTGATCGACCCGGGATGGCGACCCTACGGGCCGGCCGCTGTATGTCCTCGATGAGCACGGCCGTCATCGGCGGCCGGCGAGCCCATCTCCCTGCCGAGCGCCGGCGCCTGCGGTTGTTAGCGCACGTAAAGCCCGGTGACGGCCCTTCCGATGATCATGCTGGATCTCCGACGTGCCCTCGAAATGGTGAAGCCAGGCAGGTGACCCTCCGCCGCCGGGCGCGGTGGCCCGCCCGTGCCTGTCACGCTTCGGCTGAGCAGGGGCGGCGCTGATCGCGCCCTTGGCCCGCCTGCGTGGCGAGCGTCTGCGCGAGTTTGTCGCGGGAGTGGATGTCGAGTTTCTGGTAAATGTGGCGGAGGTGGTATTCGACGGTTTTCGGGCTGAGGAACAGCGCGGCCGCGGTTTCCCGCGTCGTCTTCCCCTCGGTGAGCAGGAGCGCGATCTGCAGTTCTTGCGGGGTCAGTTCGTCGATCGTGCTCCTCTCTCGTCGTCGGCGTGTCTCGCCGGTGGCGGCGAGCTCGGTTCGGGCGCGATCGGCCCACGGGCGCGCATCAAGGCGCTCGAAGGCGTCCGCAGCGGCTCGGAGCTGTTCGCGGGCGAGTACCCGGCTGCGGGCCCGTCGCAGCCGCTCGCCATATGCGAGCCGCGTGCGGGCCGCTTCGAAGACATCGGGTGTCTGCTCGTGGAGTCTTATAGCCTGCTCGAAGTACGGTGCGTAGCCGGCGTCTGTGGCGACCAGGCCCTGGCAGCGTAGCGCGCGGGCAAGTGACCATGGCTGTCCCTTGGCGCGGGCAGAAGCCATGCACTCGGCGGCGGCCCGGCACGCCTTCTCTGCTTGGCCGAGCCGGGTGTAGGCGTCGGTGAGTTCGACCGCTGGTGAGAGATCGGCGTCAGTGATGGCACGATCGTGCAGCAGCTGCTGTTGGTGCTCGAAGTGCTCGGCGGCACCGGCGGCGTCGCCGAGGCCAAGCTCGAGCTCGCCGAGCGCCGCCGTCGCCCAGATCTCATAGAGTCCTATTCCGACCCCGTGACAGAGGGCGAGCGCTTCGGTTACATAGGCCCGGCACTCTTGTTCCCGCCCGCGGCGGCCCTGCAGCCATGCGAGCCCTGCCAGCCCGAAGGTGAGCTCTGCCTGCTGGCCGCTTTCACGTGCCAGCTTGATCGCCTCTTGATAGGTGGCTGCGGCGACCGCCCAGCGGTCGGTGGCGGCTTGGTCGCGCGCGATCAGGTTGAGCACGAACGGGAGGGCTCCGAGTGCGGCACGTTCCCGGGCGATCCGCAGTGCGTGTTCGAGCAGCGCGCGCCCGGCGCCTGTCTGCCGCAGGAAGAGCGGCCCGAGGGTCAGCCATGGGATCAGCTGGAGATCTTCTTTAAGGCCGGACGAACTCTCGGCGAGCTTGACCGCTTCGTGGATCGCTTCCGCTCCGGCTGCTGCGTCGCCGCCGAGGACCCGGGCCATCCCGGCTGTCATCGCTGTCAGGAAGCGAGCGCGCGGCGAGGGATTGGCGGGCAGCACCATTTGCGCCCGCTCGGCGGCCGACAGCATCTCCGCTGGGTTGCCAGCGTAGAAGCAAGCGAAGGCGGCCTCGGCGAGCATCGCGACGGCCCGCTCAGGATCTGCTTTTTCAGCTGCCGTTGTCAGGATCGCGTGGCCACGCATTACCGGACCGCAGTGTGTCGCGATGTGGCCGGCGAGCTCATCGATCTCAACTATCGTCACGGGGTTGCCGCTCGACGCGCGGGCCTCGCCGAGCAGGGCGACGGCGCGGTCGGTGAAGCCGGCGAGCCATCCTGCCTCAGCCGACTGCCGCAACAGCTGCGCCCGCCGCTCGCTGTCGGCCGTGAGCCGCCCGGAACGTTCGAACGCCGCAGCCGAGGTCGCGTAGGCGCTGCGGTCCCTGCTCCGGATGCCCGCCTGCTCGAGCGCCGCCGATGCTGTTTCGTCTGCGCCAACCGCGGCCGCGGCGAGGTGCCAGGCGCGACGGTCGACGTCTCGGTCGGGGAGGGCTGCCGCGAGCGCCCGGTGCGCGTCGCGACGCTCAGCAGGGGGCGCGCCGGCGTAGATCGCTGATCGGGCGAGGGGATGGCGGAACTCGACCACGCCCATGTGCAATGTGATCAGGCCGGCGCTCTCAGCGGCGGCCAGCGCCGACAGGTCGATCCCCAGCCGGGCCGCAGCCCGCTGCAGCGTCGGCAGGTCACCGGTGTCACTGGCCGCGGACAGCACCAGAGCCTGCTGGGCGGCCGGGTCGAGTGATCCGGCTCGGTGCAGGAACGCGCGCGAGACCCTGGCGGAGACGAGGACCGGGGCGCCTTCGGGCGCGAGCACCAGGTCGTGGGCATCCGATGCGAGTTCCAGCATCGCAAGCGGGTTGCCGGCTGTCGCGCCGTGCAGCCGCCTAGCCGCCTCCGGTGTTAGCCCCGGCACGAGCATGGCGGCCTCGTCGCTGTTCAGGCCGCCGAGTCGGAGCAGCGGAAGGTCGGTGCCGTCAAGCAGCGACGGCTCACCCTCACGGACGGCGACAAATACAGCGATCGGATCGGCGACCAGCCGGCGGAAGGCGAACAGCATCGCTTGCCCGCTCGAGCCATCGAGCCACTGCGCATCATCGACCAGCACCGCCACCGGGGCCTGCTCGGCGTAAGCCGCGAGCAGGCTCAGCGTCGCGGCTCCGACCGCAAACCGGTCGCGAGCGGCTCCTGGGCGCAGCGCCAGCGCCCCTTCGAGCGCGGCCGCCTGGGGCTCCGGGATCCTCTCGATCATTCCCAGGGCGGGGCGGATCAGCTCAAGCAGGGAGCCGAATGGGATCTGCGCCTCCGACTCGATACCGCGCGCCCGCAACAGCTGCATCCCGGCTGCCCGCTCAGCGGCGTAGCTCAGCAGCGCCGTCTTGCCGATTCCCGACTCGCCGGCCAGCGCGAGCGTCGCGCTGGTGCCCGACCGCGCCTTGGCGAGGGCTTGGTCGATCCGTTGCCGCTCGTGATCACGGCCCACCAGCATGGCGCGATTGTAGGCACCCGATGCGACGCAGAAACAGGTGCGCTCAAGACTAGGTGGCCCCCGGAAGCGAGACCGGCCAGCCGGGACTTACGCTCGCCCAAAACCCAGTCCTGGGAGGCACATCGTGAGCACTATCGAGCACGCCGTCGAAATCGACGGCGACAAGCTGATGCAGTTCGTATTCCGGGCAGTGGACGAAGTAGGCGCCACCCTGAACACGGCGCTGGTCGTGATGGGCGACAAACTCGGCCTCTACCGCGCGCTCGCCGGGGCAGGCCCGCTGGCACCAGCCGAGCTGGCCCAGCGCACCGGCAACGCCGAGCGTTACGTCCGCGAATGGCTGAACGCCCAGGCAGCGGGCGGCTATGTCGCCTACGACCCGGACAGCGGCCGCTACACCCTGCCACCAGAGCAGGCAGTGGCGCTCACCGATCCAGATAGTCCCGCGTATCTGCCCGGGTTCTTCCAGATCGCGTTGGGCTCGGTGCTCGACTCCCCGGAGATCATCCAGGCGGCGGCCAGCGGCACCGGTTTCGGCTGGCACGAGCATGTGCACGATGTCCATGAGGGCTGTGAGCGATTCTTCCGGCCCGGCTACAACGCCAACCTGGTCGCCGGCTGGCTGCCCGCGCTCGACGGGGTCGTGGCCAAGCTGGAACGGGGGGCGCTCGTTGCCGACGTCGGCTGCGGCTACGGCGCGTCCACGATCTTGATGGCCCAGGCGTTCCCGAACTCGGCCTTCACCGGCTCGGACTACCACAGCGGCTCGATCGACGCGGCGCGCCACCGGGCGCAGGAGGCAGGCCTCGCCGCCCGGGTCCGCTTCGAAACCGCCCCGGCAGCGGCCTACAGCGGCACCGCCTACGATCTTGTGACGATGTTCGACTGCCTGCACGACATGGGCGACCCGGTCGGGGCCGCGCGCCATGTCCACAGCACGCTCAATCCCGACGGCACCTGGATGATCGTAGAGCCGCACGCCGGCGACCGGGTCGAAGACAACCTCAACCCGGTGGGCCGCGCCTACTATGCATTCTCCACGCTGCTGTGCACGCCGGCTTCACTGTCGCAGGACGTCGGGCTGGCGCTCGGCGCCCAGGCCGGTGAGGCAAGGATCCGGGACGTTGTCACTGCTGGCGGCTTCACCCGGTTCCGCCGAGTGGCGGAGACACCGTTCAACCTCGTGTTCGAAGCGCGCCCATGACCACGGCCACGAGGCTGCCCGCGGCTGGCGTGCCTGTACCGGGGCACCGGCGTGCCGGTTCGCCGGTATGAGCGGGGCCGGCCTGGCGAGCTGGTCCACGCCGATGTCAATGGAGCGGGCGGGCACCCCGACCGGAGTGCTTACACCCGTCGAGCTCTCCTTGCCGGCCGGAGCCAGCCCGGCTCCAGGTGACTGCGGCAGTAGTCCGCACAGCAGGCATCCGCCTGTGCCCCGTGGCCCGGCCGGGCCACAGGGCACAGCGTCCTGGCTGGCCGCGGATCAGCGGGCCGCGCCGCGGTCGTAGCGGGCGCGCGCCCACAGGTAGCCGGCGGCCGCGATCCCGGCGCACCAGGCCAGCGCCGCGATCGCGCTGGTGCCGATCGGGGTGCCGGTGAGCAGCCCGCGCAGGGTCTGGATCACCGGCGTGAACGGCTGGTACTCGGCGAACCAGCGGACCCCGGCCGGCATCGAGCCGGCCGGCACGAACGCGCTGCTGACGAACGGCAGCATGACGAGGATCAGGGACATGCTGGTGCCGGATGTCGCGGCGCAGCATCGTGGCCGGGTCGCGCACGGCGGAGGGGAGCGCGGTCATGACTGGCCTCCTTACTTCTCTGCCGGCGTGCTGGTCAGGGCGAAGAACACGTCGTCCAGGTCCGGCTGTGCAAGGTGACGTGCTCGACGTGCAGGTCGTGCGCGTCGAGCCGGTCAAGCGGGTCGCGCAAGCGGGACCCTCGAAACGCCGAAGCCGGCCTGCTCGGCGAGGGTGACGTCGCGCACTAGTTGCTTGGGGCCGGTCTGCTCGCACATCATCGTGTAGCCGATCAGGGTCATGGCGCTGCTTCCTGCTGTCCGATCGTGCGTGTGACGACGGTCAGGTCCTGCCCGCCGAGCCCTTGGTCCACGGCCTGCTGCCACTCGCCGGCCAGGCAGGCAAGGACGGGCAGCCGGCCGTCGCCGGCCGCCTGCAGGGCCAGGTACACGTCCTTGAGCGCGAGCGACAGCGCGAACTGAGCCGAGAACTCGCCGTCGGCGATCCGCTGCAGCTTGGCCGCCTGCCATGGCGACACCAGCGGGGCGCCGCCTAGCGCGTCCAGCACCGTCCCGGTCGACAGGCCCAGCCGGCGCGCAAGAGCCACCGAGGCGGCCACCGCTTCGTTCGCGAACGCGAGCCACGTGTTGTTCACCAGCTTGAGCCGGGTTCCGGCCCCGGTCTCACCGACCCAGATCGTTCGCTGGCCGAGCGCGTCGGACAGCGGGGAGACCCGCGGGCGCGCCTCGGCCGGCCCGGACGCGAAGATCGTCAGCTGGCCGCGCTCGGCCGGCTCCCGGCTTCCCGACACCGGCGCGTCCAGCACCATCACATCCGGGCGCTCGGCACTGGCCAGGGCCGCGACGCGGTCGATCCCGGCCACGCCGATGGACCCGGCCCCGGTGGTCGGGTTCGGAGGCGAGCTGGATGGTTGAGTTTCCAGTGGTCAAGAAGGCGATAGTGGCTGCGCCGGTCAGGACGCAGGCGGCCACCGCGCCCGGCAACGTGGGAGCGAGCGCGATCAGGCCCACGGCGACCGCGTACGCGAGTGCAGCCCTGCTGAGTCTGGCCACCCCGGTGCGCGCCGACCGCGCGGCGTACAGGCCGCCTGCCACGGCCCCGGCGCCGAAGGCGCCGAGCAGCCAGCTGTAGCTGGTGGCGCCGCCGTGGAATGTCTTGGTGGCCAGCAGCGGGAGGCTGACCTCGAACTCAAAGGTGAACGTGCCGATGACCGCCATCATCAGCAGCGGCCGGGCGATCTCCGGCACGCGGGCGGCGTAACGCAGCCCTTCCCGCAGCTCGCCGCGGCGGCGCGGCGCGGGCGCCGCCGGGTGCAGGCTCCGGGTATCGAGGAGAAGCAGTGAGGCGATGACGAAGGTGAAGCTGACGGCGTTGACGACGAACGCCACCCGATCCCGACGGTGCTGACCAGCACCGCCGCGATGGTAGGGCCGATGACCCGGGCGACGTTCACCGTCGTGCTATTGAGCGTCACCGCGTTCCGGACCAGGTCACGGCCCACCACCTCCTGGACGAACGCTTGCCGTGCCAGGTTGTCGACCGCGCTGAACGTGCCGAACAGCAGCCCCAGGACGACGACCTGCCACAGCCGGATCTCCCCGGTCAGCACGCTCGCGCCGAGCGCGGCCGAAACCAGGCCCAGCCCGGCCTGCGTGTGCCGAGCAGCACGCGACGTTTGGGGTGGCGGTCGACGAGCAGGCCCGCGGAGGGCGACAAGACCAGAATGGGCCCCGGGCGGCGGTGGTCAGGCCGAGGATGGTGCCGGAGTGCGTCAGCTGCAGCACCAGCAGTGCCTGCGCGACCGTCTC
>JASHPR010000312.1 GCA_030038015.1 Streptosporangiaceae bacterium | reverse complement strand
CGGGACATCGCGCCGGTGTGGGACGTCGTCGACGCGCGGATCCGCGCCGAGGCGGTGTACGCCCCGAGCTTCTACACGCTGCTGGCCCTCGCCGGGCTGATCGGCGCCGTCGGCATCCTGATCAACTCGCAGATCCTCATCGTCGGCGCCATGGTCGTCGGGCCGGAGTACAACGCGATCATGGGCGTGGCGCTCGGCATCGACCGCCGTGACCGCCGGGCGGCGGTCGACGGCGTGTCCGCGCTGATCGCCGGGTTCCTGGCCGCGGTCGTGCTGACCCTCGCCTTCGGCCTGGTGATCCGCGGCACCGGCAAGACGCCGGAGGCGTTCTCCGACGGCGTCCGCCCGGTCTCGGCGCTGATCAGCAGCCCCGACCTGTTCTCGGTCGTGGTCGCGGTGCTGGCCGGCATCGCCGGCGTGGTGTCGCTGACCGAGTCCCGGGCCGGCGCGCTGATCGGCGTGTTCATCTCGGTCACCACGATCCCGGCCGCCGCCAACATCGGCCTGTCGATCGCGTACGCCGACTGGAGCCGGGCCCTGGGCTCGACGTATCAGCTGCTGCTGAACGTGGTCGTGCTGATCGTGGTCGGGGCGCTGGTCATGCGTCTGCAGCGGGTGATCTGGCGGTCCCGCACCCGGCCCGGGTAGCGCGCCGCCGGCCTGCCGCGAGATGCTGCTGGCATTGTCAGGCGACGGTGCGAGCCATCGAGGGCGCGGTGAAGCGTAAGTTCTGGGGCTGGGGGCTGGAGGGGGACGGGCTGGCGGCGGACGAACTCCAGCAGCTGGGGGCCGTCCTCACCGAGCGCCTCGGCATCGACGGGGTGCGGGTGCAGGAACCGCCTCGAGTGGCGGAGCTGGACTTGCGCCCGCCGCGGCTGGTGCCGCCGGCATCGCTCGCGCCGGCGTTCAGCACGGACCCGTACGAGCGGGCCGGCCACACCTACGGCCGGTCGTTCCGCGATCTGGTGCGGGCCTTCCGCCGTGACTACGCGCACGCGCCCGACCTGGTGGCATTCCCCCACGACGAGGGCGAGCTCGTCTCGGTGCTGGACTGGTGCAGCGATGCCGGCGTCGCGGCGATTCCGTTCGGCGGCGGTTCCAGCGTGGTCGGCGGGGTCGAGCCCGACGTCGGTGACGGTTATCGCGGCGCGGTCAGCGTCGACGTTCGTCACCTGCAAGGCGTGCTGGAGGTCGACCGTACCTCACGGGCCGCGCGAATCGCGGCGGGCACGCTTGGCCCCGCGCTGGAGGCGCAGCTGAAGCCGCACGGCCTGACGTTGCGGCATTTCCCGCAGTCGTTTGAGTGGTCGACGCTGGGCGGGTGGATAGCGACGCGGTCGGGTGGCCATTTCGCGACGCTGCACACCCATGTCGATGAGTTCGTGGAGGCGCTTCGCGTCGTGACGCCATGCGGCGTGCTCCAGACCAGGCGGCTGCCGGCCTCCGGTGCGGGCCCGTCGGCGGAGCGGCTGTTCTGCGGCTCCGAAGGGACGCTGGGCGTGATAACCGAGGCGTGGATGCGCGTCCAGCCGCGGCCGCGGTTCCGGGCGGGCGCCTCGGTGACGTTCGCCGGCTTTGCCGACGCGGTGGAGGCGGCCAGGGAGGTGGCGCAGTCCGGGCTCCATCCGGCCAATTGCCGCCTGCTGGGCCACGACGAGGCGCTGTTGTCGGGCAGCGGTGACGGGTCGCGATCGATTCTGGTGCTCGGCTTTGAGTCCGCAGACCACGAACTGGGGCCGTGGCTGGCCCGCGCGCTGGACATCTGCGGCAGTCACGGCGGTGAGGCCCGGAGTGAGCAACGCGACCCGGCCGCAGCCTGGCGCGCCACGTTCTTGCGCGGCCCTCATCTGCGGGACGGTCTGGCTCGGCTCGGGCTGGTCTGCGAGACCTTCGAGACCGCGGTCACCTGGGATCGCTTCTGGGAGCTGCACGAGGGTGTGCTGGCGGCCACGAGGGAGGCGGCTCGCCGGGCGTGTGGCGGCGGTGTGGTCACATGCCGCTTCACGTACGTGTATCCCGACGGCCCCGCACCGTACTACTCGGTCTTCGCCCCAGGCCGCCCCGGGCAGGAACTGGAGCAGTGGGACGAGATCAAGCGCGCGGCTTCGGAGGCGATCGAGGCGCTCGGCGGCACGATCACTCATCATCACGCCGTGGGACGCGATCACCGCCGCTGGTACCTGCGCGAAGTGCCGCACCTGTTCACCGGCGCGCTCCGCGGTGCCAAGGCCCAACTCGACCCGGCCGGGATCATGAACCCGGGGGTCCTGCTCCAGCCGGCAGGATCCGGGGCGTACAGCCGCGAAGGAGGCAGATGATGAGCGCTGGGTTGTCCGCGGTTTCTGGCGCACCCGAGCACGGGACCCCGCCCGGCAAGGTGTTCCGCACCGAGCTGAACCCGGTCGATTTCCTGCACCGGGCGGCCTACATCTACCCGGACAAGACCGCGGTCGCGGGCGGCAAGCGGCGGTACAGCTATCGCGAGCTCGCGGAGCGGTCATGGCGGCTGGCCAATGCGCTCAGGTCTGCGGGCCTGGCCAAGAAAGACCGCGTCGCCACGCTGCTGTTCAATTCGCCGGCAATGCTGGAGGCCCATTTCGGCGTGCCGGCGGCGGGCGGGATCTTGGTCACGGTTAATAACCGCCTGTCCGCCGCCGAGGTCGGATACATCCTGCAGCACAGCGGCGCGAAATACCTGCTGCTCGACACCGCGCTGGAAGCGCTGGCCCAGCCGGCCGGCCTGTCCGGCGTGACCGTGATTCGCTGCGACGACACCGGCGTCCCTGGGGACGCCTACGAAGAGTTCCTGGCTGGCGCCTCGCCGGCCAGGCCGGCCAGCTGGCTCGAGCACGAAGAGGAGACGATCTCGATCAACTACACCTCCGGGACCACGGGTCGGCCCAAGGGGGTGCAGTACACCTACCGCGGCGCGTACCTGAACGCGCTGAACGAGGTGATCGTGGCCGGCCTGGGCACCGATTCGGTGTACCTGTGGACGCTGCCGATGTTCCACTGCAACGGCTGGTGCTTCCCGTGGGCGGTCACGGCGGTGGCCGCGCGGCACGTGACCATGCGCGCCGTGGACCCGGGGCTGGTCTGGGATCTGATCGACGGCGAGGGCGTGACGCACTACAACGGGGCGCCGACCGTCCAGCTGACGGTCATCAACCACGACCGGGCGCACCGCCTGGACCGGCCGGTGACCGCGATGGTGGCCGCCGCTCCCCCGTCACCGACGCTGCTGGGCCGGATGAGCGAGCTGAACTTCCGCGTCGTGCACGTGTACGGGCTGACCGAGACCTACGGCCCGATCACCGTGTGCCCCGAGCCGGAGGGGTGGTGCGAGCTTCCGGTGGAGCAGCGCGCGAAATACCTGGCCCGCCAGGGGCAGGCCTACATCTCCTCCGATCTCGTCCGTGTCGTCGACGAGGAGATGAACGACGTCCCCTGCGACGGGGCCACGATGGGCGAGGTGGTCATGCGCGGCAACAACGTCATGAGCGGCTACTTCGGCGACGAGGTCGCCACCGGCAAGGCGTTCGCCGGCGGCTGGTTCCATTCCGGGGACCTCGCGGTGTGGCATCCCGACGGCAACATCGAGCTGCGCGACCGCGGCAAGGACGTCATCATCTCCGGGGGGGAGAACATCTCCAGCATCGAGGTCGAGCAGGCGATCTGCGCTCACCCCGCCGTGCTGGAATGCGCGGTCATCGGGATCCCGCACCCGCACTGGGGGGAACGGCCCAAGGCGTACGTCACTCTGAACGAGGGCTCCGCGGCGACCCCGGAGGAGATCATCGCGTTCTGCCGCGACCGCCTCGCGCACTACAAGTGCCCGGACGCGGTCGAGTTCGGGCCGCTGCCGAAGACCTCGACTGGGAAGATCCAGAAGTTCGTGCTGCGCCGGCGCGAGTGGGCAGGCCAGGACAGGCAGGTCGGCAGCGTGTGACACTGCGGAACCTGGCTGCCGCTCAGACTCCCGACGAGCCTTGCCGCCGGCCTGCGGGGCGCCCCGGCGGATCAGCCGCTCTTGCGGCGGAACGGGCGACGGTTCCTGGCCGGCCCGTGAGCGCCGTGAATCTTCCCGGCGTCCTCGCCCCGGCGCGCGTCGGCGGTTCCTGTTTCCCTGGCATGCTTGCGCTCCAGCGCCTCGCGGAACTTGGCCTGCACCTCATCTTGAGCGGTGGGTTTGCCCTGCTGGCCGGCGCTGCCGCGGGGCCTGGCCTGGCCAGCGGCGGTTGCCTGTTCCGGGGACCCTGGCTTCTTCCGGGGGTTCACCTTGTCCCCTGAACTTTCCGGCTCTGCCGCCTTGTCAGCCATGCAGGCCTCCTGCCCTGGACGGGACCTTCCTCTTGCGCACAACCGGCACCACGGCCTATCGCGGTGCGGTCCGGCAGAACAGTCATGCCCACCCGGCACGGCCAGGCAAACTACCGGCGTCCGCCGGATGCCGAGCCGCCCGCGGATCGTCGAGGAAGCCGCCGGCATGGTCCACGTGACCCTGCAGCGGCTCAAGGACGTGGACGTCATCGTGCTGGACCAGGAGCGCACGGCCGCGATGCAGTAGCTTCCGGCCTCGGGCCTTCCTCATCCCGGGTCTGGAGATCCCTGCGGATCACTCGCCCGACATGCGCACGTCGCGACGCCAGCAACTACGCTTCGGCCATGGGCCCTCCGGAGTTGTCCCCGCGGGAAATCCGCGGAGCGGCCGGGTCTTCGCGCACGGTTAGGCACATCGCTGACCGCTGCCGACGAAAGCCGCACCGAATGCTCGCGGCCGGAACAACCGTGTTTGGGGTCTCCCTGGCAGTCCTGGCCGCCGTCGAGATAGCTTCGCCTGGGCAGCGGTCCATGATTGATCTTCAAATCTACCGATGGGCTGGGCTTGTTGCAGGCCACTCCGGCGATCTGTACGGCGCCGGCTTTCCGTATCATCATCTGTTCTTCACTTATTCGCCGATGGCCGCGCTGGTTTTCGCGGGCCTATCGGTTGTCCCGATGACGGCGCTGAAATGGCTGGTTACTGCCGGGAGCATTGCGTGCCTGACTGGCACCTTATGGCTGACGTGGGGAATGCTGGGATACCGGCGGTCTGCCGACCGTCTCGGAGCGACGCTGGGGACCGCTGGCATCGCGCTGTGGCTTGGGCCAGTGCAGCAGACAATCGGGTTCGGCCAGGTCAACCTGATACTGATGCTGATCATCGTGGCCGACTTGTGCCTGCCGGATACCTCCTGGGCCAAAGGAGCCGGGGTTGGCCTGGCTGCTGGCTTTAAGCTAACCCCGCTGATTTTCATCCCGTACCTGCTTCTCACTCGCCGGTTCCGGGCGGCGGGCGTGTCGCTGGCGACGTTCGCGCTTACGATTGCGGGCTCGCTGATCCTGCTGCCTGGCCCGTCGCGTCAGTTCTGGTTCAGCGGCTTGTTCCTGAACTCAGGCCGGATCGGCAACACCGCGTACGTCGGCAATCAGTCGCTGAACGGCAGCCTGACGCGGTTGCTGGGAAGGACACCGGCCGCGCATCCATACTGGCTGGGCATCGCGGTGGCCATCGGCGTCGTCGGCTTGCTGCTCGCAGCGTGGGCGGCGCGGCGCGGTCAGGAGATGGCCGGGATCTTGACCTGCGCGCTGACCGGGCTGCTCATCTCCCCGGTCTCATGGGCGCACCATTGGGTGTGGGCAGCGCCAGCGCTTGTGACCGCCGCCGACGCAGCCATCCGGCCCGGAACACCCGCATCGGCCATCCGGCCAGGGCACGAGGCCGTGTGGTTCACCAACCGGGGCCGCGGCCTGGCCTGGCCGCGGTGGGCATGCTGGACCGGCCTGGCGGCGGTGATCGCGCCGTTCTTCGCCCTCCCGCAGGACCTGGTGCCAGCCTCCGTCGTGAAAGGCAGCGGTGCGCATGGCGCGCAGCTGCTGACCAGCAACGTGTACGTGATCGTCGGTCTTGCCGTGCTCTGCCTCGCGGGCATCCTTCTTATGATCCGCGAGCGGCCACGGCCCAGGCACGGGCCAGCCGCGACCTCATCTGGCAGAAGACGGATCCGGCATCAGCGGGCCGCGCCGGGCTCGCCGGGGCGCACGATGCCGGTCTCGTAAGCCAGGATCACGGCCTGCACCCGGTCCCGCAGGCCGAGCTTGGCCAGCAGGCTGCCCACGTGCGACTTTACGGTCGCCTCGCTGACGATCAGGTCGGCGGCTATCTCCGCGTTGGTCAGGCCGCGGGCGAGCCGCAGCAGGATGTCGCGCTCCCTGGCAGTCAGCGACGCCAGCCGGGACGGCGCGGGCAGCGTCTGCGCGGGCCGGCGGGCGAACGCGTCGATCAGCCGCATCGTCACCGACGGCGCGAGCAGCGCGTTGCCGGCTGCGGCGGTCCTGACCGCCGCGATCAGGTCGTGCCGCGGCGCATCCTTCAGCAGGAACCCGCTCGCCCCGGCCCGCAGCGCCTCGTACACGTAGTCGTCGAAGTCGAACGTCGTCAGCATGACCACCTTCGGCCCGGCCGCCCGGTCCCCGCCGGTGATCTGCCGGGTGGCCTCCAGCCCGTCCATCTCCGGCATCCGCACGTCCATCAGGATGACGTCGGGCTGACGGTCGGCGGCGGCCCGGACGGCCTGCACGCCGTTGGCCGCCTCGGCGACCACCGTGATCCCGTCCGCAGCCTCGAGGATCACGCAGAACCCGGTCCTGACCAGTTCCTGGTCGTCGGCGACGAGCACCCGGATCGGATCGGTCATGGCACCGGCAGCCTTGCCCTGACCGCGAACCCGCCCGCCTCGCCGGGCCCCACGGTCAGGCTCCCGCCGCAGGATGCGACGCGCTCGGCGATGCCGGCCAGGCCGAACCCGCCCGGCCCGGCCGGCCGCGCGCCGCTCCCGTTCGGCGGCTGCGGCGGCCGGGGACCTGCCCCGTCCGGCTGCCGGACGGGGGCGGCGGCCGCCGGCCCGTTCCCGGTATCGGTCACCGCCACGGTGACGAACCCCGGTTCATAGCGGACGGTCACCGCGGCCTCGCTCGCCCCGGAGTGCCTGACCGCGTTGGTCAGCGCCTCCTGCACGATGCGGTACGCGGTCAGGTCCACGCCGGCCGCCAGCCTGCTCGGGCTGCCCTCCACCGTGAGGCCGACCGCGATCCCGGCCTTGCGCACCTGGGCGAGCACCTCGCCGAGATCGCTGAGCGACGGCGACGGTGACGTGATCGCCGGGCGGCCGCCCGGGCCCGCGGAACCGGCCAGGCCGGCCGGGCCGCGCAGCACGCCGAGCAGCCGGCGGAGCTCGGTCAGCGCCTCGCGCGCGGTCTCGCCGATGATCTGCACCGCCTTGCCCGCCTCCTCCGGCCGGCCGGGCAGCAGCGAGGCGGCCGCCTCCGACTGAACCGCCATCAGGCTGACGTGGTGCGCCACCACGTCGTGCAGTTCCCTGGCGATCCTGGTCCGCTCCTGCTCGGCGGCCAGCGCCACCTGCCGTTCCCGCTCGCCCTCCGCATGCTCCGCGCGTGCCTCGGCCGCCTGCAGGTAGGCGCGGTGGTTGCGGCTGACCAGGCCGGCCATGCCGGCGACGGCGAGCTGCAGCACGGCGATGAAAAAGTCGTAGGGCTCGGTGTGCCCCGGCGTGGTCTGCCCCTGAACTATGCCGATCGCCAGCAGTGCGCTGATCACCAGGCGAACCCTGGTCGAGCAGCGTTCCATCACCGTGAAGTAGGCAATCGCCGGGCCAAGCGGTATCGGCGCGAAGCCGATACCCAGCTGGTCGTAGAGGACCCGCGGAATGCCGACCGCGAAATAGACGGCGACCGGCCAGCGCCGCCGCCAGGCCAGCGGCACCGCCTGCAGCACGACGAGCGCGAACGCCACGTACGGCAGGTGCAGCCGCCCGGCCTCCGGGATCAGCGAGCCGACGTTGTAGGCGGCCAGCGCGAGCGCCACCGCCAGGTCCTGCATGCGCGGCGGTAGCGCGGTTACCCAGGCGGCCAGCCTCTTCACCAGCCGATCGTAAGCGCCGGCCGCCGGCCCGGGCCATCCTCCGCACGGGTGAACCCGCCGCCCCTACCGGCGGCGGAATTCCGGCCCTGGCGAGGCCCGGAACAGCGCCCCGGGGATGGCGGCAAAACGGGGCACGACGGCCGATGCGGGCCGGGGCCGGGGCGCGCCATCGTAACGGTCATGAACGCACAGCCACGATCACAGGAGACGCCGGCGCAGGGCGCGGCGGCCAGGCCGGCCATCATCGAGCTGGCCGGCGTGGAGAAGGTCTACTGCAGCGGGGGCAGGAGAAGGGCGCGGGGGGTCGGGTTCCCCGCGCTGAGCGGCGTGGACCTGGCCATCGGCCAGGGCGAGATGGTGGCGATCACCGGCCCGTCCGGCAGCGGCAAGACCACCATCATCAACCTCATCGCCGGCATCGACCGGCCAACCGCCGGGACGGTCACGGTCAACGGCAGCCGCCTCGATCAGATGACCGAGGAAGAGCTCGCCGCCTGGCGCGGCCGCACCATCGGCATCGTCTTCCAGTTTTTCCAGCTGATGCCCACCCTCACCGCTACCGAGAACGTGACGCTCCCGCTGGACCTGGCCAGGCTCGGCCCGTCGCGCGGGCGAAGAGCCAGGGCGGGGGGCCATCTCGCCGCGGTCGGGCTCGCCGAGCACGGCGACCGGCTGCCGCTGGAGCTGTCCGGCGGGGAGCAGCAGCGGGTCGCGATCGCCAGGGCCATGGCCTGCGACCCGCCGGTCCTGCTCGGCGACGAGCTGACCGGCAACCTGGACACCGGGATGGCCAGGAACATGTTCGGGCTCCTCAGGGCGCTGAACGGGAACGGCACCACGGTGGTATATGTCACCCACGACCAGGCTCTCGCGGAGATGGCGTCCCGGGTCGTGTCGGTCCGGGACGGCCTGATCACAGGCGACACGGGCGGGCAGTCATGACAACACTTACCCGCAAGGCGTGGGGGGACCTGACCCGGCACCGCGGCCGCACGCTGCTGGCCGCGCTCACGCTGTGCATCGCCATCGCGACCGTTGGTTTCCTGGCCGTTCCCAGCCTGCTGGGCACCGCGATGAACCGCCAGGTCGCCCAGAGCCGCCTGAACGACGTCGGGATCTCGACAACCGTCCTGGACCTGGATCCCGCTCAGCTCAGCGCGCTCGGCCACCTGCCCGGCGTCGCCGCGGTGAGCCCCGTCCTGGGCTACACCACCACGGCGACGTCGGCCGCGGGCCGCGAGAACGTGGCGATCGCCGGGGGCGACCTGGCATCCGCCGCCGTCAACACCGTCCCGCTGATGTCCGGCCGGCTGCCCGGGCAGGGTGAGGTGCTGGCCGACGCGGGCAACGCCAGGGCCACCGGCTATGTCACCCCCAACGGGAGCACGATCGACATGCGCGCCGCCAGCGGAGCGACGGTGCCCCTCCAGGTCAGCGGCACCGGGCTGAACCTGGCCGCAACCCCCGGCGCCAACGGCTCGACCACCCCGGTGTTCTACGCGACCCTGGCCACGGTGGAATCGCTCCGCGGCGTCCGCGGCTACAACTACCTGGGGTTCCGGCTCACCGACGACACCACGGCGGAGCAGAACCGGGTCATCGCCGAGGTCCGCTCGTACCTGACCAGGCTGACCGGGGCCGACCCGTTCATGTCGCTGCCTGCCACCCGGGCCGCCGGGTCCTACCCCGGGCAGGCCGCGTTCGGCACCACCTCGAAGTTCCTGGACATCATCACGGTCCTCGCGTTCGTCTCGGCGCTGTTCCTGATCTCCTCGACCATGCACACGCTGATCTCCGAGCAGGCGGGCGAGATCGCGATCCTCAAGACGCTCGGCGGCCGGCGACGGCAGATCGCCGGCATCACGGCGCGCACGGCGACGATGCTCGGAGCGGCGGGCGCGCTCCCGGGGACCATACTCGGCATCGTGATCGCCTACCTGCTGGCCAGCGACTTCGCCGTGAAATACATCGACGTGGCGTTCGGCTTCGGCATCTCGGTGCCGGTGGTCGTGGCCAGCCTGGTGATCGGCCCGGTGGTGGCGGTCGCCGCGGCGCTGCCTGCGCTGCGGCGGGCGCTGCGCAGGCCGGTGGCGGAAACCCTGGCCGGCGAGGCGACCGCCGGCTACGGCTCGGGCTGGCTCGACCGGATCGCCGCCCGCACCGGCGTGCTGCCCGGCGCCGGGCTGCCCGCCAGCCTGCGGATGGGGGTCCGCAACGCGCTGCGCTCCAAGCGGCGCAGCGCGGCCACGATCGCGCAGGT
>JASHPR010000311.1 GCA_030038015.1 Streptosporangiaceae bacterium | reverse complement strand
CTCCCCGGCGCGGACGGCCTGCGCCTGCCCCCGGCGTTGCTGCGCCCGTGGGTGCGGCAGCTGGGCGGGCGCGTCCTCGACCCCGGCCTGCCCTGGGAGGTGCAGCGCCGGCGCCTTGACCTGCTCGGGCGCGCCTCGCCGGTGCCGCGGGGCAGCACGGTCTCCGAGACCGTCGTGAACGGGGTGCCTGCGGAGGTTGTGGCGACGGCCGCTGACGCGTCCGCTGGCCGCACGGTCATTCATTTCCATGGCGGCGGCTACTGCGTGGGCTCCCCGCGCATGGCCCGGGCATGGGCGGCGCGGCTCAGCGCCGGGGCGGGATGCCGGGTCGTGGTGCCCGGGTACCGGCTCGCCCCCGAGCACCCCCATCCTGCTGCCCTCGACGACGCGCACGCGGTCATGAAGGCGCTGCTCGGCGGCGCCGCACCCGGATCGGTGGTGCTGTCGGGCGATTCGGCAGGCGCGGGCCTCGCCCTGGCGGTCGCCGTCTCGCTGCGCGACCGCGGCGGCCCGCTCCCGGCCGGGTGCATCCTGATCTCGCCGTGGCTCGACCTGGGCAGGGACCGCCGGGCCCAGCCCGACCGGGTGCGCGCCGACGTGCTGCTGACCCCGCGCTGGCTGGAGGCCTGCGCCAGCGCGTACGCCCGCCCGCCAGACTGGCGGGATCCCGCGGTCTCGCCGCTGCTCGCCTCGCACGCCGGCCTGCCGCCGCTGCTGATCCAGGGCGGATCCGACGACCTGCTGGCCCCGGACGCCGACCAGCTTGCCGCCAGCGCCTCCGCCGCCGGCGTCGACGTCGTCTACACCCGGTGGCCGCGCATGTGGCACGACTTCGCGCTGCAGCCCGGCCTGCTCGCCGCCGCCGACAGCGCGCTGTCCCAGGCAGCCTGGTTCGTGCAGACGGTGACCGGCGGGAATCCGGGCACGGATCCGGCCCGGGGCTGACCTCGTACCGCGCGGGTTCGGGGTCGCGGCCGAGAGCGGGATGGGCCGCAGGCCGCGCCGGATGATCCCGGGCCTGGCCGGGATCCAGGCCCGGGCTGCCATCCACTCCGCTGCCTCACCAGCCACTCCCCCACCAGGTATGTGGAACCGTGTGCGAAAAGTGTTGCTTGGGCAGCACTTACTGCACACACTTCAACGTGACCGGAGGCGGCGGGAGCCGGAGGCGGCGGCAGCCGGAGGCGGCGGAGCCGGAGGCGGCGGCCCCTCAGCCGACGGTGGCGCGCAGCACGGTGCCCGGGCCGGTCGCCGTGACCGCGGCGCAGCTGGCCGACAGGTAGGCGGACTCGCCCCGGCGCAGCCTCAGCTCGGTGCCGTCTGCCGCCTGCAGCCGCACCGTGCCGCCCACGCACAGCAGGATCTGCGGGAGCGCATCCGGCAGCTTGACGCCGTCGGTGCCGAGCCGCATCCGCCCGAGCCTGAAGTCCTGGACCGGCACGGGGTACGTCTCCTCGTCGCCGTCCTGCTGCGGGCGCAGGACCCGCAGCGGGGCGGGCCGGAAGTCGACGACCCGCAGCAGCTCGGGCACGTTCACGCGCTTGCTGGTGAGGCCGGCCCGCAGCACGTTGTCGGACGACGCCATCAGCTCCACGCCGAACCCCCGCAGGTAGCAGTGAACGACCCCGGCAGCCACGAACAGCGCGTCCCCCTCGGCCAGCATGGCGTGGTTCAGCAGCAGCGCCACGAGCACCCCGGGGTCGCCGGGATAGGCCTCGGCCAGGGTCGCGTACGCCGCGCCGGCCCTGGCCCAGCGGCCGTGGCCCGCCGCGAGGCGCCGGCACCCGTCCCGGATCGCGGCGATGGCCGGGGCGTGGTCCGCCGGCTCGGTGAGGATCGCGGTGACCAGCGTGCGCACGGCGTCCGCCGCACCCTCGCCGCCCTTCCCCGCCGGGCCGGCCAGCAGCGTGAGGTAGCCGGCCAGCTCGGGCGCGGCGATCTCCTCGAGCAGCGCGACCGTGTCCGGCACCGGCCGGAACCCGCACAGGGCCTCGAAGCCGTCGCGCAGCGCGCAGACGAGCTCGGGTTTGTGGTTGTCGTCCGGGTAGTCGCGCTCGGCGGCGCCGCCGCGGACCTCGGCGGCGTGGGCAGCTTCGGCGTGCCGCTTGTCCGGGTGCACCTGCAGCGACAGGTTCTCGGCCGGGGCGAGCACCTTGAGCAGGAACGGCAGCCGCGCGCCGTAGCGCCGGGCCACGGCGGGCCCCAGCTCGGCGTCCGGGTCCTCGGCGATCACCTCCCGCAGCGACCGGGCCCGCCCGCCGCGGTGCACGGTCGACGGCGCCGAGGAGTGCGCGCCCATCCACAGCTCGGCCTGCGGGCCGCCGTCGGGCGGCAGCCCGAGGAACTCCGGGATGTCGCTGGCAGACCCCCACGGGTAGGGGCGGACGGCGTTGTCCAGGAGGTCCATGCGCTCACCTGCGTGCTCTCGCTTGCTGACACTGACGGCACGGCGCGCACCAGCCTGCGACCGTGCTCACCGGCGCTGCTCGCCGGCGCTGCAACCGTACCTCCAGCGTGTCCCGCAGCGCGCCGCCGGTGAAGTTGAACGCGATGACCGGGACCGGGATCACCCGGCCGGGCAGATCTCCCGCCGGTACCCGTCGCGCCCCCCGGAACCCGACGGCGGCCAGTCTGCTACCGGTGGTGCGCTGCCAGGTGCGCCGCGAGAACGTCGTACCCGAAGTCGGCGCCGGGGTCGCGCCACACCGAATGGGCGTGGTTCGCGTGGCGCTGGGTGTTGTCGTACTCGATCAGCAGCCGCGGGCCCTGCAGGCGGTAGTAGTGCGGCTGGCCCGGGGCGGTGGGCCCGGCCCAGGCCAGGTGGACGCCGCCCAGCACCTCGTCGTCCTCGTAGTCCGCCTGCGGGGACAGGCCGTCCGGCACCCGCCCCAGGTAGCTGGCCAGCAGCGCGCGCAGCAGCTCCCGCTGCCCGGCGTCCAGGTCGGCGGCCGGCAGGCCCTTGGGGACGCAGGTCAGCGCGGTCCGCTCGTAGTCGGCCGCGTCGTAGCCGTTGGCGCGCTCGGCGTCGGCGTCGGCCCGGGCTATCCGCTCGTCGAGGGCCGGGTCGGCGAACCGCTGGCGCCACAGATCACGCAGGTACATCATCTGGTCGCCGTCGGCCAGGCGCGGCCGGTTGCCGCCGATGATGTCCGCCGGCGCCCGGTCCAGCAGGGTCGCCCGGGCCGCCTGCCCGGGGTCGAGCGAGCGGACGAGCTCACGGGCCGGGTCCTCGGCCCCGCCCAGCGGGCGCAGCGGCGCGGGTCCCAGCAGCGGCGAGACCGCCGGGTCGGCACCCAGGAAGCACGGCGTCATCGCGCGGACGACGCCGTCGACGACGAGGTTGTTCAGGCTGACATGGTGGCCGCCGAACCGCCAGCCCCAGGGGGCCGTGCCCCCAGGCTCGCCGAACACCCGCAGGTAGTACATCCCGGGGTCACGGCCCCGCTCCCGGCCCCAGTCGACGCTCCAGCCCTCGACATGATCGAGCACGTTGTCCAGCCCGATGATCGTGGCCACCGTGACGTACCCGGCGGTGGAGAGCCCCGTGGCGACAAGCCGGTGGGCAAGGCGCTGCTGGGCCGGCCGCTGGGCGCCGAGGGTCAGCCCGCCATGGTCCGTTGGAGTATAGAACCAGCGCCTGCGCTCGGCGTCCGGCCCGGCGTCCGGGCTGGGCGCGTTCCCCGTGGCCACCGCGCGCTGCGCGGGCTCGAGCGCGTCCAGCCACGCGGTCGCCGCGGCAGCCATCTGGGCCGCGGCTTCCCGCGCCGCAGCGTCCTGGCCAGCGGCCACGCCGGTCGCGTTCACACGGCCTCCCGGTTCCGGTCCTGGCCGCCCCGGCCATCCCGGCGCGTCCCCTCCCAGTCTCCCCGCCGTGCGGCACGCCCGCCAGCCCGGTCAGCGAGGCGCGTCCCCCGATGACCGGCATCTTGAACGACCGGCCCGCGGCCACTGGGCGGGCAAGCTTTGCCCGGTAACGGCCTGAATCGCCCGGGCAATGAGGGCCGTTTGGCCCTGTCCTGCCTGGTCGGGCCGTGCTCAAGTGGAACATATGAGTGAGATCACCGATGGGCAGGAGGTGGACCGGTGACCAGGCAGATCGGCGAGCGCTACCAGGCATCATCAGGGGCGGCGCTCGAGGAGCGCGTGCACGTGCTCGAGGCACGGGTACATGACCTTGACGAGCGGGTGGGGGTCCTCTCCGAGGTCATCCGCGTTCTGGCACACGGGCTGGAGGAGGGTCCCACCGCCGAGCCGGGGGAGCGGCCTGTGGCCGATGCCGCCAGGCGGGCCTATGACCTGCTGCTCGTGACGCAGGCCACGAGTCACACGACGGATGCAGGCAACCCGGACGGCTGAGGAAGATTCCAGAGGCCGGTCAGAGCTTGTAGCCCAGCTCGCGCAGCAGGTCATGACGGACGGCCATGTCATGCTCGGTCTCCACGCCGACCGGCGGTGAGCCGTCGATCACCCCGGCGATCCCGCGGCCACTGCCGGTGACCGCGACGAGCACCGAGACGGGGTTGGCGGTCGCGCAGAAGATGCCGCACACCTCCGGGACGCTCTTGACCTGGTTCAGCACGTTGACCGGGAACCCGTTCCTGAGCAGGATCACGAACGAGTGCCCGGCGCCGATCCGCCGGGCGTTCTCGGTGGCGAGCGCGGTCAGCTCGGCATCGTTGCCGGAGCGGCGCACCAGCCGCGCCTGGGACGACTCACAGAACGCGAGCCCGAACCGCAGATACGGGCTGACCCCGGCCAGCGCCTCGTGGAGATCCTCCACGGTCTTGATGAAGTGGGACTGGCCGATGATGACGTTCGCGTCGTCCGGCCTGTCGACGTCCACTACCTCGAATGAGACCGCCTCAGCAGCCATCGCCAGCACCTCCCGTGGCCTTCAGGAAGTCTAAGCACATGCGCGTCCGGCTGACGCTGCTTGGCACCGGGGCGATGAACTCACCCCGGTTCGCCCCGGCCGGCCTGCTGGCCCGCTGGGGAACCGCGGCCGTGGCCTTCGACGGCGGCCCCGGCGCCGAGCCGCCGGCGGGCGTGGCCGCGTGGCTGGTCACCGACGAGCACGCCGAACTCCGGGCAGCGCTGCGCCGTCTGGCCGGCGCCCACGGCGTGGCGGGACCCGCCGTCGCCGAGTACGCGGCCGGCGCGGTGGCCATCCGCCCCTTCCCGGTCGAGCACACCTCGCACCCGGCCTACGGCTACCGGATCACCGCCGGAAGCCGGGTTGCCGTGTGGGCACCGGAGTTCTGGCGCTTCCCGGACTGGGCGGACGGAGCCGATCTCATGTTCGCCGAAGCCGCCGGGTGGAACCGGCCGATCCGCTTCCGCGGCGGGGTCGGCGGCCACGCGTCCGTCGCCCAGGTGGCCGAGGAGGCGGCCCGCCGGGGAGTCACCCGCGTCGTGTACGCGCACATCGGCCGGCCATCCATCCGGGCCATCGACGCGGGGCTGCAGCCCCCGTTCGGGGAATGGGGCATCGAAGGCCGCACGTACACCCTCTAGCCGGCGGGACCCTGTCCCGGGATGAGGTCGACGTGGATGCCGGCGGCTTCCGCCAGGCCGCGCAGGTCGCCTGGATCCGAGGCAAGGATGTCGCCGCCATCAGCGGCCAGGCACGCCACGGCGGCGTCGATGGCATCGGCCTGGCCAGTGCGGGCCAGCAGCATCCCCGCGCGGCGACCAAGATCGTCATCGATCGCGATGACATCGGTCCCGGCGAGCAGCCGCGCGGCTGGCGCCTGGCGCCCACGGCCGCCGCGCCACACCTGCGCGGCCACTCCCCCGCACGTCACCGGCACCCGGCCGGCGAGCCGCTCCCGCTTATCTCTGCCACAAACGTGGGACAGTCACCACGGCGGCCTCGCCGATGTCCCGTGTCCGAGCTTTTCACGGGCAGGAACGCGGGCAAGCTGATGCTTGCGGGGTCCGGCCGAGCCCAGCACCGGACCAGGGCGCGGGCCACGGCCATCACGGGCGCGACCGGGCGCGACCGGGCGCCACCGCGCGCGAACGTGGATCCAGCATTCCCCGGTGGGCCGGCAGGCCACCGGGCCAGGGCAAGAGGAGCAGCGGCCGTGGAGATGAGACCCGAGGCTGCGGTGCTGCCCGTCGCGGACGTTGACCGGTGAACGGCAAGGAGGCCCCGATGGCGACGACCTATAACACCGTGGCCGACCTGGCCGCCGCGCTGCGCCGCGCCGTGGAGGCGCACCACCTGCACGAGCAGGAGGTCGGGCAGGATGACCCGGACTGGCCAGACTGGTGCGCGCAGTACATGGCGGACGAGCAGGCGGGAAACCGGGACGCGGGCCGGGCGGCACCGGACGCATGACCACCGGCCAGCGCAACGCGGCCGGCCTGGCTGCCCTCGAGCGGCGGTCGTGGGAGACGTTTCTGAACGCGCAACCGCCGACCGGATCACCGGCGAAGCGCTCGCCCGTTTCGGCGAAGCCGGTGAATGTACCGGAGTGCGCGCTACAGCGCGCCCATCGGTACATTCATGCCGGCCGGGAACCGCTCGCGGGTATCCGCGTCCTCGCCGCTCGCGGCGCTTGCCGGGCGGCCGCGCAGCGCCGCCGTCCGGCAAGCCATCCTGCGGCGCTTGTGGGAGACTCCCGGTGTGGAGCGGGCTGCCCGCCTTTGCTGCACCGGGCCCGCGCGACCGGAGGAGGGCCGATGATCCGCAACGTCGTGGTCGGGCGGCTGCGGCAGGCCGGCGACCCCGCCCAGCGGGCGGCCGATGCCGCGCTGCTCCAGGAGGGCCTGGCGGGCATCGCCGCGCTCCGGTTTCCCGGGCTGCTGGCCATGAACGTCGGCTCCGACCTCGGGCTGCGCGACGGCGGGTGGAGCTTCGCGATCACCAACGACTGGCAGGACGCGGACGCCTACCGGGTCTACGACGCGGACGAGGAGCACAACCGGCTGCGCCGCGAGATCTTCGCGAAGATCTGCGAGGACATCGCGCGCGTGCAGATCCAGATCGACGCCTGACGGCCGCCCGGTACGGTGGCGACGTGGCATCGGGCCCTGCCGTGGACGCGTTCGCCGCCGAAGCCGGGATCCCAGCCAGGCCATCGCGGCGGTCTGCCGCGGCTCCTCCTGCGCGCTGTCGCCGCGCGACGCCTGGGCCTGGCGGATCTTGTCGCGTTCTGGGATCAGCCGGTCAGCGCGCCCTCGCTGAGGATCCCCGGGAGCACCAGCGCGCTGCCATGCTGCCGCTCATTCAGGCCGGCGCGCGAGCCTGGGGAAGAGGGTCTCGGCGGTCCCCCGGTCGATGCCCGCCCTGACGCCCCGGTCGAGGTCGTAGCCCTCGTAGCGACCATTGAACGCCTGAACAGCGACGTCGGGCGCGTACGGCCAGTCGCTTCCGTAGGTGATGTGCCCGGGCGCGGCGAACGCGAGCAGGCCGGGCAGGGCAGACGGGCTCGAGGACAGGGCGGTGTCGAAGTAGAAGCGCTGCAGCTCTGCCAGCCCCTCCAGGGCGTCGCCCGCCGGGCTGGCGGAGACTGCGACCCGGTACGCGGCATAGGGCAGGAACCCGCCGGCGTGCGACAGGATGATCTTCAGGTCGGGGCAGCGGCTGAGGGTGCCGCTGCGGGCCAGGTTGATGGCGGCACGGGTGGTATCGAGCAGGAAGTCGGCGGCGTAGGGCGGGATGCCGTCAAGCGGGGCCAGCCCGGGGATGGCGGTGGGGTGGACGAAGATGACCGCCTTGCGGCGGTTGAGCTCATCAAAGAGGGGGTCGAACGCCTTGCTGCCGAGGTAGCTGCCGGCCGCGTTGGCGAGCAGGATGACCCCGTCCGCACCGAGGGTGTCGAGGGCGTAGGCGGCCTCGGCCAGCGCGCCGTCGACGTCGGGGAGGGTCAGCGTCGCGAAGAACCCGAACCTTGCGGGGCGTTCCTTGACCACCTCGGCGGTGTACCTGTTGAGCTGGCCCACCCTGAGCGCCGGCTTATCTTCATTCCAGCATCAATCTCTGCTGAACAGATCGGATCGGGCCGCGGTGCTGGCCGGCGCGGAGCGACGCCAGGGAAGCCGGTTTGGTCCGGTCCCGTCAGGGCCGGGCATTTGATGCCTTTCGCCGCCCGGTCGGCTAAGTTCAGGCGCATGGGATTCCTTGACAGGCTCGCCGCCCGCGGTGCCTACGACCAGGTCTACGGCAACGCGATGCCCCACCACGATGTGACGCACGAGCTGCTGGCGGGTGCGGCCGGCTTCGAGGCTGTGCGCATGTACGAGCATCATCGCGAGCGGGAAGGCATCATCGAGCACCACACGCTCGGCAAGGAGATGCTGGCAGGCTTCGCCGCGGCGGAGATTGACAAGCACTTCGACAGCGGCCGCTTCGGTCACCTGGACCGCGATCAGGCCAGGCTCCAGGCCCAGCAGCAAGCGGACCACCTCTGGCAGCAGCAGTACGGCCGGTACTGAGCCCGGGCCGGGCGCTCGAGGGCGGCGGTCAGGACAGGACCCGCAGCCGGACGGTCTGGCTCATCGACCGCAGCTGCTCCACGACTTCGTCTGGGTAGTCGATGCCGATGTCGGTCAGCGCGTAGCCCAGGTCACCCCGCGTGCCCAGCATCTGGGCCTCGACATTGACGCCGTGCGCGGCGAGCACTGAGTTGATCTCCGCCATGACGCCGGGCACGTTGCTGTGAATGTGCGCCAGGCGGTGCGAGCCGGCCGTCGGCGGCAGCGCCAGCTGCGGCAGGTTCACCGACAGTGAGGTGGCGCCGTCGGTGACGAAGTCAGCCAGCTTGGCGCCGACGAACGCGCCGATATCGGCTTGCGCTTCCTCCGTCGAGCCCCCGATGTGCGGGGTGAGGATCACGTTCGGCAGCCCTCGCAGCACGGACACGAACTCGTCGCCCACCGATCGGGGCTCCTCCGGGAAGACGTCGACCGCCGCACCGGCGAGGTGCCCGGAGAGCAGATGACGGCGCAGCGCCTCATGGTCGATCACGAAGCCCCGGCACAGATTCAGGAACAGGGCGCCGGGCCGCATCTGGCTGAACTCCTTCTCGCCGAACAGCGAGCTGTTCGAAGGGCGGCCGTCCACGTGCAGGCTCACAACGTCGGACACCTCGAGGAGCTCGTCCAGGCTGACGCAGCGCCGCGCGTTCCCGAGGGCGAGCTTGTCGGCGGTGTCGTAGAACACGACCCGCATCCCGAGTGCCTCGCTGACCACCGAAAGCTGCGCGCCGATGTTGCCGTATCCGACGATTCCGAGCGTGCGGCCGCGGACCTCATGGGCCCCGGCGGCCGATTTGTCCCACACGCCGGCGTGCATGGCCCGGTCCTTCTCGGTGAGCCGGCGGGTCAGCGCGATGATCTCGGCCAGCGTCAGCTCGACCACGCTGCGCGTATTCGAGTACGGCGCATTGAAGACCGCGACGCCGAGCGCTGAGGCCGCGGCCAGGTCGATCTGGTCGGTGCCGATGCAGAAGGCCCCGACCGCGAGCAGGTCTCCAGACCCGGCCAGAACGGCCGCGCTGAGCCGCGTCTTGGACCGTATGCCAAGCACCGCGACGCTGGGCAGCGCGGCGGCCAGGTCAGCTTCCCCGAGGGCGGATCGCTGCTGGATGACCTCCAGCCCGGCATCTTCGAGCAGCCGGACGGCCTCGGGATGGATGTTCTCCAGGAGCAGCGCTTTCACCGGCTCAGGTTAAGGGACGCCGAGGCCAGCCCAGGTCAGGCCGGGCGGCGGTGGAGGCTATGCCCCCGCGCCGCCGGCGACTGCGCGGGTGGCCGGGCCGCGGAGCTCACGAGGCCTGGATGCCGGAGTAGATGAGCTCGACGATGCGCTGGCTCGTGCTGTCGGGGTCGAGGTTGCCGGTCGAGCCGGCGCCCATCCGGGCCAGGATGGGCGCG
>JASHPR010000310.1 GCA_030038015.1 Streptosporangiaceae bacterium | reverse complement strand
GCCCCGTCCTCGGCGCCGCGGGCCTGCTCAGCGGCGGCGCGGGCGGCGCCGAGGCCTGCGTCGAGCGCGGCGACGTCGCCGGGGATCCGCACCGCGGCCAGTGCCGCCCGGTCCTGCTCCAGCTCCGCAAGGCAGGCCCCGGCGGCCGCGAGCTCCGCGGCGGCCGTGTTGATCTCCGGCACCGCGGCGTCCACCTGCTCCGCGAGCCTGGCCAGGACCGTCTCGTTCGCCCGGGCGGCGTCCTCGGCCTCACCGGTGGCGTCGCCGAAGCCCGCCAGCGTGTCCTCCAGGGTCTCCGCCCGCCTGGCGGCGTCGCTGGCCCGCTGGTTCGCCCGCATCATCATCTGCCGGTAGTGCTCGGCGCCGAGCAGCCGCAGCAGGATCTCCTGCCGCTCGCCCGGCTTCGCGTGCAGGAAGTCGGCGAACTGGCCCTGCGGGAGCACCACGCACTGGCAGAAGTCCTCGTAGGACAGCCCGAGCAGGCGCTCGACCGCTTCCCCCACCCCGGCCAGGTCCTTGGCCAGCACCTCGGTGGGCGCCTCCCCCGGCTCGCCGCGGTCCCGCGGGCCGGCCAGCCGCTCCAGGCTCGCGGCCTTCTGGTTCACCTGGCTGCCCATCCGCCGCAGCTCGCGGGCCACCACGTAGCGCTGGCCGGAGACCTCGAACACCAGCTTGACCGTGCCGCGGGCGGTGGTCGGCGCGAGCGCCAGGGACACCATGCCCTTGCGGCCCCAGCGCGGCACCGAGCCGTACAGCGCGAACGTCATCGCGTCGATGACCGTCGACTTCCCCGAGCCGGTCGGCCCGACCAGCGCGAAGAAATCCGCGTCGGTGAAGTCGATCCTGGCCGCCTCCCGGAACGAGGCGAACCCGTTCATCTCCAGCACGATCGGACGCATCAGATGCCTCTCCGTAGCCTCAGCCGCGCGCGCCGGGGGTGGTGACCCCGCCGACGCTGGCGGTGGTAGTGACCCCGCCGACGCTGGCGGTGGGAGTGACCCCGCCGACGCTGGCGGTGGTGACCCCGCCGACGCTGGCGGTGGTAGTGACCTCGCCCGCGCCGGCGGCGGTGACCTCGTCGTGCAGATCGCTGAACAGCGCCGCCACCCGCGGGTCCTGCACCTGCTCGGCCGCGCAGTAGTCGGCGAACAGCTGGTCCGGCGTCTGCATCGGGGCCGGCGTGCCGGGGCGGCCGGGGCGGGACGGCGTGGCGAACTCGGGGTCGATGCGCACCTCGAGCGCGTTCGGCAGGATCGCAACCGTGTCGTCGCGCAGCCCCGCGCGGGCCGGCTCGCGCAGCCACACCCGCAGGTAGTCCTCGCCGAACGAGTCCGCGCGCGACTCGAGCTCCGCCAGGGTCCCCCGGACCGTGCGCAGCCGCCGGCCCGAGGCGACCGGGACGTCGGTGACCCGGGCCGGGACCCCCGGGCTCGCCTCGACCAGGCACACCACGCTGGTGTTGTCCTGCTCGCCGAAGTCGACCGCGAGCGGCGAGCCACTGTAGTGGACCGGGCAGGCCGCGGGCAGCGACTGCCGCCGGTGCAGGTGCCCCAGCGCGACGTAGTGCGCGGAAACCGGGAAGATGGCCGCGGGCACGCTGTACTCGAAGATCGACTGGGCCGGCCGCTCACCCCCGCCGAACGTGCCGCCGACGCACGTCAGGTGCGCCATCACCAGGTTCACGGTCCCGCCGCCGAACCCGCCGGTGAGCGCCGTCACCACCTGCCGGAGCATCTCGTCGTACGCCCGGACGTTCTCCGACGGCGTCTGGCTGACGATCTCCGCAGCCCGCACCGCGTAGCGCTGGGTGAGGAACGGGATCACGGCCACCTGGACGTCCTCGCCCGAGCGGGCCCGGAAGCGGACCACCCCGCCGCTCCCGGCCGGCCTGACCTGCCCGACCAGCGTGATGCCCACCTCGCCCATCAGCGGGCGGTAGGCCTCGAAGGTACCGCCGTGATCATGATTACCAGCCTGAACGATGACCTCCGCCCCGGTGTGGCGGAGCCGGAGCAGTGCCTGGATCACCAGCTTCTGCGCCTGCGCCGACGGGGCCGCGGCGTCGTAGACGTCCCCCGCGACCAGCACCGCGTCGACCTGGTTCCGCTCGGCGATGTTCACGATCTCCGCCAGGACCCCGCGCTGCTCATCGAGCCGGTCGCGGCCCTTCAGGACCTTGCCCACATGCCAGTCGGCGGTGTGCATGAACCTCATGGCGTCACGTTCCCTGTTCTTGGCATGGCCGGCTCAAAACGGCGGGACATCATCGTCGTCGGGGGGCGGGAGCCTGGCGAAGGCATCGGCCCCGGGCGCGCCCGCGGGGCGGGGCGGCCGGGCGCACTCCGACAGCCGCGTCGCCCACGCGGGGAACGGGAACTCCACGGCGAGCGGCACCGGGATCTCCGGCTGGGAGACGAACATCGCGCCGGGCTTGGCCAGCGTCGCCCTGACCCGCTGCGAGGCGGGCAGGAACCCGTACTCGGGCCGCCCCGCCTCGGCCGAGTCCAGGCGGCCGACGACCCGGATGGTCGAGTTGGACACGATGCGCCGCTCGACCTCGCTGGCGGTCTGCTGCGCGCCGATCAGGATGATCCCCAGGGAGCGGCCGCGCTCGGCGATGTCCAGCAGCACCTCCTTGATCGGCGAGGTGCCCTCGCGCGGCGCGTACTTGTTCAGCTCGTCGATCATCGTGAACAGCAGGCCGCCGGGGCCGGCGTCCTCCTTGCGCGCGGTCTCGGCCGCGAGCACCACGCCGACCACGAACCGCTGCGCGCGCTCGTGCAGGTTGTGCAGGTCGACGACGGTCACCTGCTGGCCCTCGGTGGAGATCAGGCGCCTGCCGGCGCCGCTGAGGTCGGCGCGGATCACCGGCTTCAGCGGCCGCAGCGACGAGCGCAGCCGCCGGATGAACGCGTTGATCGTGCCTACGCCGGTGACCGGGCCGGCCCAGTCCGGGCGGGTGCTGTCGCCGGTGAGCCGGGCGGCGATGAGGTCGACCAGTTCCTCGTAGGTCGCCGCGACGTCGCCGTCGATCTTCACCGCGCCGCTGTCGCCGTACGCGGCGGCGTCCAGCCGCAGCCGCGTCGCGACCTGGTGGATCACGATCGTGTACTGGTTCCGCTCGTCCTCGGCGTCGGCGAACACGTACGGCAGCATCTGCCGGGCGCAGAACTCGCCGATCGTCCACCAGAACGCCTCGACCCCGCTGGTGCGGCCGGTGACGTTCGGCCGCCCGGTGGGGTCGTCCGGGATCGGCGGGGCATAGAACCCGGCCGAGGCGAACGGCTCGGCCGGCAGCCCGAGCTGCGCGTACTCGGTCCGCAGGTCGTCGTCGAGGCGGGCGTTCGGCTGGTCGAGGAACAGCAGGTCCTCGCTCTTCACGCTGAACACCAGGGCCTTGGCGTTCAGCGCCCGGGCCCCGAGGGCGCCCGACCGGAAGATGGAATGCAGCAGGAACAGCGCGAAGCTGGTCTTGGTCGCCACGCCGGAGATGCCGCTGATCGACACGTGGGCGCCGCGGGTGCCGTCGAGGAACTCCATGTTCACGTAGATGGGGGACCCGTCGCGGCCGAGCCCGACCGGCAGCCGCGACGCCATCTGGTCGAAGTACAGCGCCTGGGCGCGCTCGGCCCCGGTGGCGCGGCGCACGATCTCCCCCGGCCGCGGCGGCACGTACACCTCGGGCTCCACCCGCGTGGTGCTGACCTCGGCGATCTCCTGCACCCGGGCGGGCAGCACGCCGTCGGAGATCAGGAAGACGTCCGAGCCGAAGCTCGCGCCCTCGTG
>JASHPR010000309.1 GCA_030038015.1 Streptosporangiaceae bacterium | reverse complement strand
CCAGGCAGCCGGGGATAACGAGTCAGCCCGCCGCGCCTGGCAGCAGGCCCTGGCCATCCTCGACGACCTGCACGACCCCCTTGCCGGCCAGGTCCGCGACAAGCTCGGGAACTCACCTTCGGCGCCACCGCCGACGCTGGCGACCCGTCTGCCTGCACATCAGCGGCCCGAGGTCATCGCCCAGGCGCTGCCCGCCGGCACCGGCGACCACTCCCACGCCGGGGGCGCTGGCCGGCCTGGCGCCCCACCGGCCACCCGGCCTGTCGTGGACGTACCCGTGACACCACCTCCACGGAGAGCACGAGAGGCACTCCGGAATGGTTGATCTGAGCGGTACCGGCGATCCCGATAATAGGGGAGTTACCAGCTCATAATCGGCAGGGAGGTTGTGGGTAAGTGCTCCGGCCCTGCTTCCGACGTTTCGCGGTGGTGTGGGCGTAGGATCGGGCCTGGGTCCGGCCTGACACTCTGCCGCCGGTCACGCAGTCCTGGCACCTCCTGTCTCGGTATCAGGCCAGCGCACCTACTGTCAACGGCGTGCGAAACCTCGGTTCTGCTGCACTGTCAAGCACGCGCCGTCGCCGCGACCCCATCCCGCCAACCCGGCTTGGCAGCCGGGCCGGGACACGCATGAGCAGTACCGTGAGCATGTCGCCGCCAGCCTGGCCGCCTGCCCGGCGGCCCGGGTCATCAAGGCCTCCGTTCACCGACAACGCGGTCGGCCTGATCCACACCACGGGCCCGAAACTGCGCAGCCTGGCACCGCTGGTGCCGGTGCTCCGCGAGCTGATCACCCGCCCCGACACCCCCCTGGATGCTGAGGTCAAGGAGCAGATCATCGCTCAGCTCGACAGCGCTGCCAGGCGATTCGCAGTGATCGGGCACTAGCCTAGGCGGTCTGCTAGATACCGCAGACCCGGCCAGCGCCGCTGCCTACGCCCCGGGCTGCATCCATTGGGCCGCCTCGTCCCAAATCAGACCGGCCATGCGGCCCGAGGTCCCTGCGAGAGTCCCTAAGCATGGTCTTCTGGGCAAATGACGGCACAGGCTCCCCCGGGGATTTTCCTGGCAGCTTGCCCGATGGTTCCCAACTTGGCTCGTAGGCTCGATCAAGATCGATGTTGTTCGAAGCCTCGAACTGGCTACCGAGCAGTTTGGCAAAGGCTGCTGACTGGACTCCTCCGGCGCGGGCGCCTGACAGCGGGTGGCGAGAGCTCAAGCCGGTATCCGTGCGCATATCGTGGCCACCCTCCCCCGCCGACCGAGCGGCAGGGCGCGACATCTTCGCCCTGCGGTCGGCAGACAGGTCCTCACCATTGCGCTCTAAAGGTTCGCCCTTTTAACCTTGGATGGCGGCTAAGACGAGCGCAGGGCTATTCCGCCACGACGAGGTGAGGTTGACGATGACCAGTGCTCCGTCAAGCAGGGATGGGGTGAGCGGAGCCGGGCAGGAGGTCATCGACCACGTCGACGCTGGCGGCGTTGCGGACATGGCAGAGATAGCCCGCCTGGCGGCCGACCGTTACGGCATCTCCGCTGACTGCCGCCTGCATCACTACCCGCTGACCGAGAACTGGACCTTCCGGATCGAGGCGGACGCTGCGGACCCAGCCGTGCTTCGCATCTACCGTCCGGGCGGCCGGCCGCCGGTGGAGATCCACTCCGAGCTGGCCTGGATGGACGCTTTGCGGCAGGAGTCACCCGCGCTCGTGCCCGGCGTGATCCCTACGCGCAGCGGCGGCCAAGTGCTGGAAGTCGTTCGCCAACCGCCGCTCGACAGCTGCTACTGCGTGCTGTTCAGCTGCGTGCCCGGGCGCGAGCCAGCTGAGGATCAGCTCGCAGCGTGGTTCCCGCGGCTCGGCGCGATCACCGCCCGGCTGCATAGGCATGCGCGCTCCTGGTCGGTCCCGGCCTGGTTTCAGCGCCCGCGCTGGGATCTGGCCACCACTCTGGGTGACCGGCCGCACTGGGGGTCCTGGCAGGCCAGCGTGACAGACGCCGAGGAGCGTCGCCAGACCCGCCGGCTGGCCGACGTTGTGATGTCGCGCCTGTCGGAGTTCGGTGACGGGCCTGCGCGCTTCGGCCTGGTGCATGCCGATCTGCGGCTGGCGAACCTGCTGGTGAACGGCGAGCGCATCACTGTCATCGACTTCGAGGACTGCGGCTTCAGCTGGTACCTCTACGATCTGGCCTGTGCCCTTACCTTCAACGAGGGCCGCGCCGACGTCCGGGAGCTGATCGAGAAGTGGGTAACCGGCTACCGGGAAGTCGAGCCGTTGGCAAAGGAAGACGAGGCGGAAATCGATACTTTCCTCATGCTGCGGCGGCTAATGCTCAGCGCCTACGCCGGACTGCGGGCTGACACCGAACTGGCTGCGAAGATGAGGGCGGACGGGTACTCGGCGGAGACCTGTGCCATCGCCGAGCCGTATCTCAGCCGCTTCGGCTGAGATACCGCTCGGCCCCTGGCGGTCAGGCTGGGTTTCTTTTATGATTTGGGCGTACCAATTAACCGCTGTGGATGGGCAGGAGGTGGCCAGTCCTGTCCAGCCCTCGTGATGCTGAGATCACCATCATTGGCGGCGGCGCGATCGGTGCGGCGGTGGCTTTCTTCCTCGCCTGTGACGGGCGGCAAGATATTCAGCTCCTGGAGCGGCACGGCCTGTGTGAGGCGACGAGCAGTCAGGCCGCCGGATTCGTCGGGCAGGCGCGGCCTACGGTCGAGCGCGCCCGGCTGACCATGGTTGCCGCCGAGATTTACCGCACGTTCGAGCGGGATACCGGCTACACGATGGACTATAAGGAGTGCGGTGCCGTCCGGCTCGCGCTGTCCGAGACGTCAGTACGAGAGCTGCAGCAGATCGCGGACACGGCCTCGGTGACCGGCCTGCCTGTCGAGTTCCTCAGCCCGGCACAGTTGCGTGACATTTACCCCGTGCTGGAGCGAACGGGCTCAGTCAAGGCGGCCCTCTGGTCACCTACAGATGGCTACCTGCAGCCGAACAGCCTGGTTACGGCCTATGTGCGTGCGGCCAAGGATCTTGGGGTTACGGTCGCGACGCACACAGCAGTCACGGACATCGAGGTCGTCGGCGGAGCCGTCCGCTCCGTCTCGACCGAGGGTGGCAGCTGCCGCACCGAGCAGGTCATCATCGCGGCCGGCCCGTGGTCGCCCGCGCTGGCCCGGCTGGCCGGTCTCGAGCTGCCCATCGTGCCGGTGCTGCATGAGTACTTCGTCACCGAGCCGGTAGCCGGCTGGCACGGTAACCTGCCGTGCCTGCGCATTCCCGAGGTGCAGGTCTACGCGCGCGGCGAAAGCAACCGCGTGCTGTGTGGCGGCTTTGAGAATCACGGCACCAGCGTCGATCCGCGTGAGGTGCGCGTGCCCTCCGAGCTGGCCGCCCGGCCGGACTGGGACGTGCTCGGCGGTTTCGCCGGCAGCCTCAGCGCGTTCGTCCCCGCGCTGGCCGGAGCCGGCATCGCCGCGACCTTCCAGGGATGGCCGACCTTCAGCCCGGACGGCCGCTTCATCGTGGGCCCGGTGAGCGCTGTACGAGGCCTGGCGCTCGCGGCCGGCTGCAACGCCCATGGCGTGTCCGGGTCGGCGGGGCTCGCCCTGCACCTAGTCGAGAGCCTGAGCGGCGACCCATCGCCATACGTGCGGTCCCTGAGCCCGGATCGGTTCGTGCCGCGGACCTGGTCATTCGAGGACGCCAGGCGCGAGGCGCAGGCCGTCTACGAGACCTACTATCCCATGCCGGCCGCAGCGGCGTAGCGGCCGCCGCACCGATGGCGGTCAGATCGCGGGATGCATCGCGATCAGGCCCCCGTCGACGTTGACCGTCGCGCCGGTGATGTAACTCGCATCGGGCCCGCAGAGGAACGACACCGCGCCGGCGACTTCCGCCGCGCTGCCAACCCGCCGCAGCGGGCTGATCCGGCCCAGCGCATCCTCGGTGAGCGTGCCGACGAACGGCTCGCTCAGCGGGGTCAGCACCCAGCCCGGCGCGACGGCGTTCACCAGGATGCCCAGCGGAGCCAGTTCCACCGACATCGACTTGGTCAGGGAGATGAGCGCCGCCTTCGATGCGTTGTAGTGGGCGAACTCTGCCTCGGACATCTGGCCGTTGGTCGAAGCAATGTTCACGATCCGGCCGCCCCTGCCCTGGTCGCGCATGGCCCGCCCGGCTGCGCCGCCGAGCAACACCGGGCCGCGTAGATTGATGTCCATCAAGGCGTCCCAGCTGTCTGCGGTGAAGTCCAGGAATGGAACCGGGCTGTAGACGCCGGCGTTGTTGACCAGGACGTCAATGCGGCCGAAATGCCTCACGACCGCTGGCACGAGGCCGTTGCAGTCCTCAACCGAGCCGACATCGGCCTGCAGGCCCAGAACCTCCCCCGAATCGCCGAGCCTGCTGGCCGCGGCGTCGACCTCACCGGAGTTCCTGGCGCAGATGGCGACGGCGTAGCCGTCGGCGAGCAGGCGCCCGGCGCACGCGTAGCCGATGCCCTTGCTGCCCCCGGTGACCAGCGCAACCTTGTCCACGGCTCCTCCTTCGCGCCTGCGCTAGCCGGGCCCTGACCGGGCACTCGCCGCGGCGATCAGCGACTCCAGCGACGGGTCCTCGAGCTTGGCCCTGGTCCAGTCCCATCGCGACACTGCTTCCTGCCAGTAGTCGAACGCCTCGGCCGGCGAGTCGCTCAGCAGCTTGTCCATCCCCACGAACAGCAGGGACCAGGTGTACTGTGCGGCGATGCCGAACAGCCGGGCCCGGGCGTACTGGACCGGGTCATGGCCGCCGAAATAGGCATCGCACAGCGCCCGCACCTGCCCGGGGTTGTGGTCCCCTTCCATGGCCAGGTCGCCCACATCGAACATCGGGTCGTTCATGCCGCTGAAGTCATAGTCGATCAGGCGGATCCGGCCGTCATCCATGATGTTCTTTGCCAGCAAGTCATTGTTGCTCGGCACGGCCGGAAGCTGGTTCACCGCCAGGGCCGCCTGAATCTCCCGCACCGTCGGCAGCCAGCCGAGCAGGCCCGGCGGGCTGGTCAGCTTATGCCGGTCCAGCAGTTCCAGGTAGTCGTCGAGGAACTTCCAGATCACGATCGAGTTGCGCATCGGCGGGGCCTGCGTGTGCAGGTCCCTGATCGCGCGCCCGAGCCGGGGGATGTAATCCGCCCGGGACAGATCCGGGGTATCGAGCGTCCGCCCATCGATGTACTCCAGGACGATCGCCGGGACCTCCGGGAACGCTTGGAGAACCCGGGCGCCGACGCCGGACTTCCCCGCGGCCGCCGTGTTCGCGATCAGGTCGCCGATCGAGATCATCAGCCCGAAGTCGTCCATCTCCTGGGTAAGGAATTTGACCACGAACCGGTCGCCCTGCTCTGTCGTAACGGCGTAGGTGACGTGGGCCAGGCCACCGAACAGCTGGCTCCATTCCAGCCGGCGGCCGAAGAGGACGTCCGCCCGCGCTGCCACCAGCTCCATCTGAGGGGCGAACCGCTGATCAGCGGTGCTGATCAGCTCACTGCCGCCGGTGGTCATGGTCAGGGCTCGGGGTGGTACTGGTCGATCGCCAACGGGTGATCATGAATTCTCTTTGAACGGGCCGCGTAGAAGCATACGCCGATCAGCAGCGGGAACCCGATGATGAGCCAGGCCATCGGTATGTCCTTGAGGAAGAAGCCGCCTGTGGTGCCCGCGATCTGGTTGTAGGTCGGGTTGGTGGACGAGCGCGGCCACAGCAGGTTCAGGGCAGTCAGGCCGGTGCCGATCACGGCCACGATGTTGACGGCGAGTCCCCAGCGGCCGAGTGAGAACCATCCCTTCACCTTGGGCCAGCCCCGGAACCTGTAGATCAGCGTCACGCTCATGATCAGGAAGTACGCCAGGTACATGGCGGCGGTGGCGCCACCCACGATCGATGACGTCTTTGTCGTGAACACGAAGACAGGGACGAGGGACAGGGCGCCGATCAGCAGCACCGCGGTCCACGGCGACCCGTCCTTGAGGGTGCGCGCAAACGTCGGGGAGAACGGAACCTGCCCGTCCCTGGCCATGCCGAAGATATGCCGCACGGCCCCGGTAAACATCGTGTTCGTGGCCACGATCAGGCCAATCGACACCACCACGAGGAAGAGCTTGAACACGCCCGTCGGCAGGTGCGCGGTGATGGCATTCTCCGCTGGCACCCCGCCGAGCATCGCGGCCTTCATGTCCGGGATCGAGGGGGTCAGCGTGAGCAGGAACAGGAACCCGCACGTGATCGCGAATATGTACGCGCCGATGACCCCGCGCGGGGCGTTGCGCCCGGCGTCCATCGTCTCCTCACCGAGCGTGCCGCCGTTCTCGAACGTGTACAGCACCCAGAGGGCGTTGAACACCCCGGCGCCTAGGAAAAGCGGGAGGACATTGCCCAGCCCGTGCAGCGCCGCCACCGCGGCGGCCCCGGACGAGGTCGTGGTCACGGTGGCAGTCTGGGTCAGGTTGCCGAAATGCTTGACCCCGAGGATGAAGGTCAGCAGGCAGACAACCGTGACGACGGACAGCTCCAGCACCATGGCCCACTGTGCGATGCGCCCGAGTATCCCGATCCGCACGACGTTCCACAGCACGGCGACAACAGCGGCGACAACGATGATGATCTCATCGGTTCTGAAGCTCGGCGCCAGGTTGAACAGCGGATGGATCAGCACCGGGAGGCTGGCGTAATAGGCCGTCATGAGCGGGAACAAGGCCCCGGCGTACACCCAGCCCATCCACCAGCCAACGCGCTTGCCCGCGAGGATCGTCGGCCACTGGTACATGCTGCCGGCGAATGGGTACTTCGAGGCGAGCTCGGCGATCACCAGCACCATGGCGCCGACGCTGATCGCCACGAGCGGCCAGCCCCAGAACTCCGCCCCGCCCACGCCGGAGATGGAGAACCCGTAGAGGGAGAAGAGCCCGGCGAACACTCCCACGCCGGCGAACGTCAGCGCCCCGTTGGTCAGTGCGGTGAGCGCCCGGGTGAGCTTTCCGGCCGTCGGGACGGACGGCTCTGTGGTCTCGACAGTTCCCACCTGCTGGACCGTCCCTTCTCGTTAATTGGGTGGTCCATTTGGCAGACCAGACGACTTTTGGCGCACTCTAACGTAGATCGAGCCAGGCTGACAAGGCTTGAGACACACAGTTCCTGGCAGGCCAGACGGTATCTGGCGGACACCGCAGGCCCCAGCTAAGCTGGCCCGATATGGTGCGCCCAAATTTCTCCCACACGGTGCGAGCGGCGCACGCGGCAACAGCGGAAGGCTAAGGATGCCCAGCAACGACGTCCCGCAGCGGGCCCAGGTCGTCATCGTCGGCGGCGGGGTGGTCGGCTGCAGCGTGGCCTATCACCTGGCCAGGCTGGGATGGAGGGACGTCGTCCTGCTCGAGCAGGGACAGCTCTCGTGCGGCACAACCTGGCATGCAGCCGGGGTCATCGGGCAGCTGCGCACCCACCCGTCACTCACCCGGCTGATGCTGGAGAGCAGTGAGCTCTACGCGAACCTGGAGTCGATGGTCGGCCTCGGCACCGGATGGAACCCCAGCGGCGCCCTGTGGGTGGCCGCCTCCGGCGACCGCATGGTGCAGCTGCTTCGCACGGTCGACATGGCGCAGGCCCAGGGCGTGGAGACGCACGTGATCTCTGTGGCCGAGGCCGCTGCCAAGTGGCCGCTGATGGAAAGCTCTGACCTGGTGGGAGCGGTCTGGCTACCGAACGACGCCAAGGCCAATCCGTCCGACGTCACCCAGGCTCTGGCCCGGGGTGCGCGGAACCTCGGCGTCCGCGTCCTCGAACGCACCAAGGTCACCGGATTTGCCCGGGACCGCGGCCGGGTGACATCCGTGCAGACCGCCCGCGGCGACATCGAGTGCGAGGTCGTGGTGAACTGCGGCGGGCAGTGGGCCAAGCTGCTCGCTGAGCAGGTGGGCGTGACCGTGCCGCTCTACTCCGCGGAGCACTACTACATCGTCACCGAGGCCATCGACGGGCTAGACCGGTCCACTCCCACGCTCCGCGATCCGGACGGGTACACCTACTTCAAGGAAGAGGTCCGTGGCCTGCTGATGGGCGGCTTCGAGCCGGACGCCAAGCCCTGGGTGGCCTCCGATGAGATCCCCGAGCCGTTCGAGTTCCAGCTCCTGCCCGAGGACTGGAACCAGTTCGACATCCTGATGCGCAACGCCGTCCACCGGGTGCCGGCACTGGCGGATGCCGGCGTGAAGAAGTTCTACAACGGCCCGGAGAGCTTCACCCCGGACCACAACTTCATCCTGGGCGCCGCCCCCGAGCTGGACAACTACTTCGTCGCCGCGGGCTTCAACTCATCGGGGATCGCGTTTGCGGGCGGCGCGGGCAGCGCGCTTGCCCGCTGGATCGTCGCCGGCGAGCCTGACCTGGATCTGAGCCCGGTCGACATCCGCCGGTTCACCCCGTCGCAGGGCAACAAGCGCTGGTTGCGCCAGCGGGTGCAGGAGATCGTCGGGCTGCATTTCGCGATGGCCTGGCCGAACCGGGAACCGGAGAGTGCCCGCGGGGTGCGCAGGTCCCCGGTGCACCACCTGCTGGAGGCGCAGGGTGCATGCTTCGGCACGAAAATGGGCTGGGAGCGGGCGAACTGGTTCGCCCCAGCCGGCACCAAGCCCGTCGTGGAGTACGGCTGGGGCCGCCAGAATTGGTTCCCGCACAGCGGTGCCGAGCACCTGGCGGCCCGGGGCGACGTCGCGCTCTTTGACCAGACCTCGTTCTCCAAGATCGCCGTCCGCGGGCCCGACGCCGAGGCTGCCCTTCAGTACCTGTGCTCCAACGACGTCGGCGTTCCGGTCGGCCGCACGGTCTATACGGCCTTGCTCAACGACCGCGGCGGCTACGAGGCCGATGTCACCGTGACCCGCATCCGGTGGAATGAGTACCTGCTGGTCACCAGCAGTGCTCAGGCCGTGCACGACCTCGACGTGCTGCGCCGCGGCGCTCCGGCGGGCCTGCGGGCCGAGTTCTTCGATGTCACATCCGCCTACGCGGTGCTGAGCGTGATGGGCCCGCGGTCGCGCACTCTGCTGAGCGGCCTGTCGGCCGACGACTTCTCCGCCGAGGCGTTCCCGTTCGGGCATAGTCGCGAGGTCGATCTGGCCGGACTGACCGTCCGCGCCACAAGGCTGACCTACGTGGGTGAACTGGGCTGGGAGCTCTATGTGCCCAGCGAGACAGCGGTGGCGGCCTTCGAGCGGCTCACCGACCCGGGCGCAGTCTTGGCACCTAGGCTGGCCGGCTACTACGCCATCGAGTCGCTGCGAATGGAGAAGGGGTACCGCGCGTTCGGGCGTGAGCTGAGCCCGGACACGACCCCGGTCGAGGCCGGGCTGGCGTTCGCGTGCAAGCTCGGCAGCGGCATACCGTTCCGCGGGCGCGAGGCCGTCGAGCGGCAGCGCAAGGAGGGCGTCACCCGCCGCCTGGCCAGCTTCGTGGTGGCCGACCCGCGAGCCTATGCGTGGGGCGGGGAGCTGCTGCTCCGCGACGGCGAGCCCGTGGGCTTCGTCAGCTCGGCCGCGTTCGGCCACACCCTGGGGCGGATCGTGCTGCTCGGCTACGTGGAGCGCCGCGACGGCGGCAAGGCCGACCGCGAGTGGCTCGGGCAGGGCCGCTACCAGGTCGCCATCGGCGGCGATCGGTACGACGCCGATCTGTCGCTGCGGCCGCCCTTCGACCCGGCAGGCGCCCGGATCCGGGCCTGAGGCGGACGGTGCCGTCTCTAGTCGCTGGTGCCGACGCGGCCGGCATCGGCCACCTGGCCCGCGCCGTAGGCATAAGCGATCACGCGGGTCTTGTCCCCCCGGAACAGGTCGGTCGAGTACTCGATCGGCTTGCCGTCGACGTCATAGGTGATTCGCTCGATCGCCATCAGCGGATCCCCGACCTTGATGCCGAGCAGGCTGGACTGATCATCGTCGGCCAGTACCGCGACCATCCGCTCGACGGCCTTGACGCACACCACCCCATACTTCTCGCACAGCAGCTCATAGATACTGTCATCGAGCGGCTGGGCCAGCAGGTCCGGTGCCAGGGTGACAGGAATCCGCACGTGCTCAAGGGAGATGCGGACCTCATCGGCCAGCCTGACCCGGACGACCTCATACACCAGCGCGTCACCCACGATGCCCAGCGCGTCCGCCGTGGCCTGGTCAGGAGGGATGATCCGCGTGGAGACCACGTGAGCACCCGGCCGGAACCCCTGGGCCCGCAGGTAGGCCGGTATCCCCGCCAGGTAGCCGAAGTCGATGTCCACGCGCCTGCGGGTGGCGAAGGTCCCGCCACTGCGGCCACGGCGGCGGTGCACAGACCCCGCGTGCTCCAGCCGGTCGAGCACCTGCCGCACAGTCGTCCGGCTGACCCCCAGCTGCGCCGCGAGTTCCCGCTCGGTTGGCAGCCGCCCGTCTTCGCCCAGCTCCCCGGAGGAGATCAGCCCACGGATCTTGCGTTCTACGGAATCGCGGATCGTCCTGCCGTGATCGATCCCCGCGCCGACACCAGCGTCGGCCTGTTGGGCACCCATAACGCAACCATAGACGCCCCGCGCACTGCGCTGACAATCTGGCGCGCGACACCCACCGCTCCGGGGAGGCCGCCGTGCGGGTCCTGCTGACCAACGACGATGGAGTGGATGCCGAGGGGATCCTGGCCATCCGTTCCACGCTGACCGCCTTCAGCACTAGCGTGATCACAATCGCGCCGGAGTCGGACTGCAGCGGGTTCGCGCGCAAGTGCACATTCAGCAGGCCGGTGGGCGTCACCAGGGTCGCTGGAGGCCAGCACCCCATCTACCGTTGCGACGGGACACCTACGGACTGCGTGCGGGTGGGGCTCCTCGGCGGCTTGGCCGCCGACGCTGATCTGGTGGTCAGCGGCATCAACCACGGCGCGAACCTGGCCGATGACGTGACCTACTCGGGGACTGTGGGGGCGGCTCTAGAAGCAGCCGTCCTGGGCACGTCGGCGGTCTGCCTATCCCAGCAGACGCCGACGGGCAGCTTCTCAGTCAACTACCAAGAGGATCTCGCCGGCCGCGGGCTCGCTTACGACTTTGGCTTCGCAGCCAGCCACGGTGCCGACCTGGCCCGATCCGTGGTCGAGGCCCGCCCCAGCGAGCCCGTGGTGCTCAGCGTCAACTACCCCACCTTCCGCACCGGGACAGCCACTGTGCTGACCCGGGCCGGACGGCGGGACTGGCCGCGGGCCTCGCTGCCAGACTGGGCAGACGACCAAGACGTGCACTGGCTCTACTTGTTCGGCGAGCCAGATGAGCTCATCCCCGAGGCTGACGGCTCGCTCGGGACCGACATCGGCGCGCTGCGGGCCGGGCGCATCTCGCTGACACCGCTGTCGTTCGCGGTCGAGCTAGGCGACCTGCCTCCCGGATTCCGGTGCTTCCTCAGCCGCCTGAGTGACCGCTTCCCCGTCACCGATGTCCTGCGATAGCGGTCGGAACGGCCTGCCAACGGCCCTATGGATGTCAGCGCGGCTCCGCTGCGAATTCGGCGACCGTGGCTAACGCGTCGTTCTCTTCGAAGAACGGGCAGTTGCTGGACCAGCCGCGAGCTGTCCGGAAGCTACGATGCGTGTATCTCCCGCACAGAGCTGGAACTCACCATGTGGATCTGGACGAGCGACGGTTGCTCTGCGCTGATCCTGACCAGGGTCTGCACGAAATGGCGCTCAGCAGGTCCGAGCGGCACCGCCGCCATGCGAGCCACAGAGATGTAGCCGACCAGCGGGGCGATCCCAGCAAGGCGGAAGGTGGTGAGCTCACCTCGCTGGAGTTCCCCCACGAGCGTGTGCTTCGACAAGAAGGCCACGCCAAGGCCTGCGCGCGCGCATTGCTTGACCGCCTCGGCCGAGCCGAGCTGCCACACCGTCGTCCACTTGGTGCCGTAGCGTGGTAGGTCCTCGAGCACGAAGCGGCGTGTGTTCGAACCGCTTTCCTGCAGCAGGAGTGTCAGGGAGCCGAGCCCGGCAGGCTCGGCGACTCCGTCGACCACCGGTACTAGGCCCGGCATGGCCACGCCGACGATCTCGTCATCCAGGACAGGCTCGGTCGCGATCTTAGGATCCGCTGGGTCGACGCAGATCACGGCGAGGTGGACGCGCCCGGACACGAGCCAGTCCAGCACCTGTTGTGTCGAGCTGATCTGGAAGTCGACGGAGATCCCCGGGAACTCAGCAGAGAACGCTGCCAGGGCGGGTGGCACGATCGAGCCGCCAGGGACCGAGGACGCTGCGATGCGCAGCGTTCCGGAGCGCATTCCGGCCTGGGCATCGATTTCCGCTTGTGCGCCCTCCAGGCAGGCAAGGGCTTGAGCGGCGTGTGAGGAAAGAAGTCGGCCGAGTTCGGTGAGCTTAAGACCGCGACCTTTACGCTCGGTGAGGCGTTGGCCGACCGCGATTTCCAGGAGGCGCAGGTGCTCGCTGGCTGCGGGCTGGCCTATTCCGATGGCGCGGGCGGCCTCGGAAAGGCTCTCGTGCCGTTCCAGCTCAATGAGCAGGCGCATCCGTGTTGTGTCCCACAGGTCGCCGAGGGATGCCATTGAGTTGAGTCCTCTTCTCTGAAGCGTCCAGGCCTCAGGCTACTCCCGATGTCGAGCGGAGAAGCTGCCTCGGGGCGTGGACGCGGCGCAGGCAAGGGCAAGCGCGCCGCGAGCAGGGCCGAATCGGAGGCCCGCGAGCCGGGCGGCCGCGAGCGGGTATCGGCATGGCAGGCATGCTGAACGTGGCGCTGGGCCAGCCGCCGACGCGGCAACGTTGCGCTAGCTAATTCTGGCCGTCTTTCTTGGCTTATCGTTTCTTCCGATACCGGGGCCGGAGTTATCGACATTGCATATATGAAATCTTGTCGGTCGTGACCCATTGACCACCTTACATGGACCATGCGATCCTACGGCCACCAGCCCTGGGAGGAGGACCACGGTGAGCGATACGCGGCGGCTAGCGGACCTCACGGACGAGCAGCTCCTCCACCGGATGGGCTATGCGCAAGAACTCCGGCGCAGGCTCAGCGGCTTTACTAATTTCGCAATCTCATTCACGATCATCTCGATTCTTGCTGGAACGCTCACGTCCTATTACATCGGTTTCGCCAACGGTGGGCCGATCATCATGTCCTGGGGCTGGCCGTTCGTCTCCATCATGTGCCTGTTCGTGGCGCTGGCCATGGCGGAGCTGGCCTCGGCGATGCCTACTGCGGGCGGCCTGTACTACTGGGCTTCCAAGCTCGGCAGTCCCGCCTGGGGTTGGTTTACGGGCTGGCTCAACATTGTCGGATTCACCATTGCGGTGGCAGCTGTCGGATGGGGCGCTGCCGTTTTCGCGGTGGCACTAGGAAACCTGTGGTTCCCCGGCGTGGTGCACACCACGAACGGCACGATCTTCTTGTTCTACGCGGTAATCCTGGTCGTGGGCGGGATTATCAACAGTTTCGGCATCTCGCCGGTCAGGATCATCAATAATTTGTCAGCCTGGTGGCACATGATCGGTGTGATCATCTTGGCTGTCGTGCTGCTGGCCATCCCGACGCATCACCAGTCGTTCGCGTTCGTATTCACCAAGACGATCAATGCGTCTGGCTTCGGCGGGCACGGTTTCAGCTCGCTGCTTTTCTGGTTCGTCATCGGCATCGGCCTCCTGCAGGCCCAGTACACGATCGGCGGTTACGACGCTTCCGCGCACATGAGCGAGGAGACCACCGGTGCGTCCCGCAAAGCCGCCCGCGGTGTGTGGACTTCTGTAGCGATTTCCGGCGTCTTCGGGTGGATCCTGCTGCTGGCGCTGACCTTCGCGGTCCCGAACGTGAACGGCACGCTGAGCGCCGGGGCCTTCGACGTGCAGTACATCTGGCAGACCGCGCTTGGCACGAAGTGGGCCGAGTTCTTGCTGTTCATCGTCGTTGCAGCCCAGTTCTTCTGTGATACCGCCGGGATCACGGCGTCATCGCGGATCATCTGGGCACTTTCCCGGGACAAGGCCGTGCCCGGCCATCACTTGTGGCACCGCCTCAACAGGCGTCGGGCACCGATTTACGCGATCTGGCTCGTGGTAGTCTTCGACATCTTCTGGATGCTGCCGACCTTCGCAGACGCCACGATCGGATACCTCGTCGCCACGTCGATCACTGTGATCGCGCTCTACGGCGCCTACGCGCTGCCGATCTTCCTGCGGATGAGGCTGGGCCGCCGGTTCGAGGCGGGCGCGTGGACGCTCGGCAAGCACTACCGCTGGATCGATTCGATCGCGCTCGCCTGGATCGTGATCATCACGATCCTGTTCATCATGCCGGTCACGCCGACGGGAATCCCATTCCGCACCGGATTCACCTGGACGGTCGTGAACTACGCGCCGCTGACCCTGATCGCTGCGCTCGCCCTGTTCGGCGGCTGGTGGCTGATATCCGCCCGGCACTGGTTCCGCGGGCCGGTCCGCCAGGCTTCCTTCGAGGAACTCGAGACCGGCGATCCCGACATGATCGCAGCCACGGCTGACGCCGTGCCGCTCCCACGCGACCCCGAGTTGCACGAGCATGATCCGAGGCTCGGCTAGTGGCGTCTGCCGCCGACGCTCATCGCGTCGCCGCCCAGCTGTGGCCCGGCTCCGCCGTAGTGCTGGAGGAGCTGCCGGGCGGGATCACCAACGTCAACTACAAGGCTAGTGCGCCGGACGGCACCTACGTCATCCGGCTGTTCGGCCAGGACGCGGAGCTGCTCGCGATCGACAGGGCGAACGAGCAGGAGGCTACGTCGATGGCCGCCGAGCTGGGCATCGGGCCGGAGCTCATCCGGTCGATGCCACGCGAAGGGTACCTGGTGACGCGGTTTCTGCCCGGTCAGCAGGTCATCCCGGAGCAGATGCATTCGCCCTGGATGCTGGCCCGAGTCGCTCAGACGCTCCGCGCGCTGCACCAGGGGCCGGCCATCCCCGGCACGATCGACCCGTTCGCTGTCGTCGACTTCTACCTGAATAACGCGGTCGCCCGGGGCGCCGATCCAGGCGACGGCTATGCGTGGGCCCGGCCGATCGCCGACCGGATCAGGCAGGCGGTCGGCTTCGCGATGACCGCTCCGTGCCACGGCGATCTGCTCACCGCCAATTTCGTCGACCTCGATGGCCGCCTGTTCCTGGTCGACTGGGAGTACGCCGGCATGAGTGATCCGCGGTTCGACCTTGCGAACTTCTCGGTCAACCATGGCCTCAGCGCCGAGGAGGACCAGGAGCTGGTGCGGCTGTATTACGGCGCGTCGGATGAGCGCGCGGCAGCGGCCGTCCGCTTGCTGCGGTTCATGTCGGCGTTCCGCGAGGCGATGTGGTCGGTGCTGCAGCAGGCCATCAGCGATCTGGACTTCGACTTCTGCCAGTACGCGGCCGAGCAGTTCGCGAAGATGCGCGCCGCGGCCTCGGGCGGGGAGTTCCGCTCGGCCATGGACTTGCTGGAAGCTGTGCCAAGCACCGCAGGAGGCCCAGACCAAGGCGGGCTTGCGGGGAGCGGAGCCCAGTGAACAATCCAGTGTCCGATGTCGATGTCTTGGTTGTGGGCGCGGGCGTAGTCGGATCTGCCATCGCGTGTCGCCTCAGCGAGTTCGACGCTAAGGTCGCGGTCATCGACCGGCGGCATGACATCGCGGACGAGACCTCTAAGTCGAACAGCGGGATCACCGCCTCGGGCTGGACGCTGCCGGCCGGCAGCCTGGAAGCACAGCTCGTCTGCGCGTCCAGCCCGCGCTGGGAGGACGTCTGCCGACGGCTTGGCGTGCCGTTCCGGCGGTGCGGGACCGTCGCGATCGCGCGCACGCAGGAGGATGCCGAGCGGATACCCGAGCTGGTACGCAATGCCGAGGCTAATGGGGTCAAGGCCCGCGCGCTGAGCGCCGAGGACGTAGTGGCCGCCGCTCCCCACGCCAACCCGGACTCGGCGGGCGGGGTCGAGGTGCCGGTGGAGGGGGTCATCGACTCGATCCGGCTGACCATCGGGTACGGGGAGCTGGCGGCGACCAACGGCGTACGGTTCCACTTCTCCGCGCCGTTGCTGGATGCGATTGCCTCTGGCGACGAGGTGGTCGAGGTCCGCACGCCCGGAGCCGTCCTGCGGCCGCGGTTCGTGGTGAACGCGGCCGGTCTCGGCGCCGATACCGTGTCGCGCAGCCTGGGCTGTGAGGACTTCGAGATCATCGCGCGCCGCGGCGAGTGGCTGCTGCTGGACCGCGAGTTCGGCCGGAGGGTGCCACGCATCCTGACCATGATGCCCACCGAGCGGACGCACGGGATCATGGTGATTCCGACCGCGCACGGGACCTGCCTGCTCGGGCCCACCGCCGAGGACCTGGACAACAAGCACGACCGGTCGACGAGCGCGGACGTGCTGGCAGGCGTGCTGCGAGAATGCCGGACGCTCATGCCCGGCATCGACGAACGGTACGTCATCAAGTCGTTCTCCGGGCTGCGGCCGCATTCCGAGCGGACCTACCGGATCGAGCGGTCGGCCGTCATGCGCAACGTGATCCAGGTGGCCGGCATTCGCTCCACCGGGGTTTCCGGGTCGCTCGGCATCGCCGATTACGTGCTTGGGTTGCTTCAGGAAGCTGGGTTCGACCGGCCGCCGAAGGCCTCGTTCACGGCCAGCCTGGACGCCCCGTTGCCATTCTCGGACACGCTGGACTGCGAGCTCGCCGCGGCCAGTCCGCTCGGGCGAACCGTCGTGTGCGCGTGCGAGAAGGTGACCGCCGCGGACATTCACCGGGCACTGAGTTCCCCGCTGCCGGCTCGCTCCATCGCCGGCATTGCTAAGCGGACGCACGCGACCTGGGGACGCTGCCAGGGGTCGGCGTGCCTGTCCGGCGTCTCGTTCATCGCCTCCCTGTACCTCGGCGGGGAGGCCTGGGAGCTGCCGTTCGGCGAGCCTGGCTCGACGCTCGGCGTTGGGCGGGCCCGCCATGTCTAGGGTCGTTATCGCCGGGTCCGGGCAGCGTGGCCTGATGTGCGCGGCGGAACTGGCATCGGCCGGCGTCTCGGTCACTGTCGTCGAGCGGCTGCCGCATCCGGGAGGTCAGGAGCCGGAACCCTCGGCCGGGCGGCTGGCCAAGGCTGCTCGGCGGGCGGGCGCCCGTTTCGTCCTGGGGACGCTAGCGGTTCAGTACGACGGCGTCGGCGTGGAGATTCTCGGGGTGGACGGCAGGGCAATGCTGCCATGCGACGCGCTCATCGTGGCCACCGGATCCCGCCCGGCGACGAGAGCCGAGCTGGGGATCGCAGGTGACCGGTGCGCGGGCGTACTGCCGGGTTCGGCGGCGATGCACCTCACCCAGGCCGGAGTGCTCCTCGGGCACAGGCCGCTGATCGCCGGATCCGGCGCGTTCGCCGTTCACTGCGCGAAGGTGCAGCTGTTGGCAGGCGCGTCGGAGGTAACGATGGCGCTTCCCGCCGGAACCGCGGCTCAGACGGAAGTGCCGACGGGCGTGAGGGTGTTTACCGGGTACCGGGTTGCGAGTGTGCACGGAACGGCGCGGGCGGAGGTCGCGGTGCTGCGCCGCAACGGGGAGGGCGCGGCGAGCCAGCCCGACGCTGAGGCCGCGCCAGGAGGCGCCGAGGACGTGCGACGCGCCGAGGGCGGATCGGTCCAGCACGACAGCGGGTCGTTTCGAATCCCGATCGATGCGCTGATCCTGGCGGCCGACATGCGGCCGATGCGCAATATCGAGGGCGCCATCAGCGAGCGCGATGGCGTGTTCTTCTGCCAGCCCGACGGCGAGAACCGGGGGGAGCAGCCGGCCGGTGCCTCGGCCGCGGCGACATGCAGCCAGGTGATGGCGGCGCTGGGGTCCAGCCGACTCGCAGCGCCTCCGGCAAGCACGAGATGAGGGGCAGTCAGATGCGCGTCCTATCCCCCGTTGGCACGTTCCCTGTCCGCCTGACCGGCGCGCGAGTGGAGCGCGACGGCCCGGTCATTGAGGCGGCCATGGGCGCGTGGCGCTCTGAGGTCAGGCTCGAGCCAGCCGACCTGCCGCTGTTGATGGCGGCCGGCGCGATGCTTATGGCGGCCTTCATGGCCGGGCGGATGACGTCCGGCCGGGCTTCGGGCCGGTGACCTGGCGTGCCCATTGTCGCGCTGCGGGAGATCCTCACTGACGCGTTCGAGCACCGGTACGGCGTCGCGGCCTTCAACATCGTCAACAACCTGACCATGCGCGCCGTGCTCGACGCCGCGGCATGCGCAAAAGCGCCGGTGATCATCCAGACCTCGGTGAAGACCGTGCGCTGGGAGGGGGCCGCAATCCTGGCGAACGCGTTCCGTGAGATGGCGGCCGGGCTGGCGGTGCCCGTCAGCCTCCACCTGGACCACTGCCCGGACCGCAAGGTCATCAGCGAGTGCATCGCCTGCGGCTGGAACTCGGTGCTTTTCGACGGCTCCGCCCTCAATGTCCAGGAGAACACGGCACAAACTGGCGCCGTCGTTGCTGAAGCGCACGCGGCCGGGGTGGACGTGGAGGGCGAACTCGAGGCCATAGGGCGGGTGGAGGAAGGACCTGGCGAGGCTGACCAGCCGTACTCGGTGGAGGACGCGGTCTCCTTCATCCAGTCCACCAAGGTGGACTGCTTCGCGCCGGCGATCGGCAACGCGCACGGGCTCTATCACAGCGAACCATCGCTGGACGGTGATCGGGTGACGGCGATCGTCGAGAAGGTGGGTGTGCCGATCGCGCTGCATGGTGGCACCGGCATGTCGCAGGCACAGTTCGACGACCTGATCAGCCGCGGCTGCGCGAAGGTCAACATCTCGACCGCGCTCAAGATCGCGTATATCGACGCGCACAAGGACTACATCGGCCGTTTTCCACACGTGTATGACCCGCCCGAACTGGCCCGCTTCGTCCACGGCGCGGTGCAGGACATGGCACTGGATCACATCCGCCGACTCGGCGGTGAGGGACGGGCGTGGTAGCGCTCATCTTCGATTGCGACGGCGTGCTCGCCGACACCGAGCGAGACGGGCATCTACCGGCCTTCAACCAGACATTCGCCGAGTTCGGCCTGCCGGTACGGTGGTCACAGCAGGAGTACGGCCACCGCCTGCAGATCGGCGGCGGCAAGGAGCGGATGCAAAGCCTGCTGACGCCCGAGTTCGTCCGGGCCGCCGGCCTGCCCTCCGACGCCGCCGCGCAGGCGGAGCTCGTCGCGCGCTGGCACCGACGCAAAACCGAGATCTTCGCAGCCATGGTGCGGTCCGGCGCGATTGCGCCCCGGCCGGGAGTGGGTCGCATCGCCCGTGCCGCCGCGGCGGCGGGCTGGCAATTGGCGGTGGCGTCCACCTCCGCCATGGACTCGGTTCGGGCCGTGCTGGAGGTGGCGGTCGGTACCGACCTGGCCGCGCGGTTCTCGAAGTTCGCGGGCGACGTCATTCCGCGGAAGAAACCGTCGCCCGACATCTACTTGCTCGCATTGCGGGAACTTGGAACACCTGCTGCCGAGACAGTGGTCATTGAGGATTCCAGGAACGGCCTGCTCGCTGCCACTGGGGCGAAGATCGGCTGCATCGTCACGCTGAGCGCCTATACACAGCATGAGGACATGACCGGAGCCGTACTCATCGTGTCAAACCTCGGAGATCCGGGCGGTCAGGATGTCAGCGTGCTCACCAATCAGACCGGGATGCCCGTCCACGGGTACGTGAGCCTGGCCAACATCGCGGCCTGCATGAGCGCATCACTGACGTCACCTGAGCACGACCAATCCGATATGGGTCTGACTTCGTGAGCCAGTTCCGGCAGAGATAGCCAGCCACCAGGTGAGTCTCTTCCAACCGCGTGGCTTCGGTCCCATGCCCCGGTCCGGTCTCGTGGCCCACAGCCCGGCGCACCGGTCAGGGCGCCAGCTCAATCGGCCGTTTCTCGTTCAGGTTCCGCCTGATGGCGTGCACGACGACGACATTGCAGAAGCCGTCGTCGAAGCTGGTCTCCGGGGAGGCCGTTCCGGCCAGGCAGTCGGCGAAGTGCCGCATCGGCTCGATGAACTCGGCTTCGATCCCGTCACGCCGCGCGAGGCGAGCGAGCGAGCGGGCTGGGGTGTGCTCAGTACAGGTCCCTGAGCTGGCGGCAGTGGTCGGCTGATCGCCGTCCCCGGCCGGCTGGTCCGCCACGCCCGCCGCCTGATCCTGCGGCTGCCGCCCGGCCACAGCCTGCTCCCCGAGGTCCTGGCCCGGCTACGGGAACTGCCCATCCCCGCCTGACCTGCACACCCCGAGCCCCGGCTCCCCGTCCTGCGCGGCGGCCGCTGGTCACTGGCTTGCAGCCGCCCGGCGAGCCAGGACCCTGCCGCGGCGTCGAGCGCAGCAGCGTCCACGGATTCCAGGACCCGGCGGATGGTGGCCTCATCCGGCGGCTGGAACCGGCCGGTCAGCGGATCATGCCTGACCCCGGGCGCGGCCAGGACCTGCGGCGGGGCGTCGGCGACCCATTCGCCGACCGCGGTGAGCGACTGGGCCCCGGCATCGCCCGGCCGAGCCGACGCCCGTCTCGCGGGTCGGTGTGCTCGCTGAACAGCCGCAGGAAGACACCTTTATCTATAGGCATTCCGACCCGAAGGCCCAGCTCACGGCAGCCGTCGCCGGTCCAGGTACCTTCCGGCTCCAGCCCGTCGATGCCAGCACCCGCGCTGTAGTACTCCGGGCCCTTGGAAGCCTGGGTGTAGTACTCGGGGTCCTTGCCCTTGCTGATGCTGACGATCCCGGCCACCAGGCTTCCCTCCTTCCCGGCATCGCCCCAGCTGGCGATCTTGGTCTTCACTGAACCGACCATGATCACTAGGAGTGCATCGGTGTGCTGGCTGACTGACGCTGAGTCTCAAGGATGAGGGAGAAAGAGTGAAGATCGTTAAGAGGAAAGTCAGGAGTACTGGAAGAACAGCAGGTCAGAACGGAAATAGGAGCAGGGTGGAGGCGTTCACAACGCGGATGCCTGTCCTGCGCCAGAGAAGTTGAGGCATTGTCACCGGCGCCACCCGCCTCATCCACCAGGCTCTGAGACCGGCACCTGATCCCGGGCCAGCAACAGCGGAGGCGCTAGCCGCCGCTGTTGCTGGCAGCAGGCCCTGGCCGTCGTTCTCGGCGCCAGCCCCGGTTGGCCATGCGACGGCCCCGGCCACCCCGCCGTCGAGGGCCGCGGCCGTGCACTCAGTCAGCGGGGTGCAGGGCGATATGAGACATCCGCTCGGAGTTCATCAGTGCATCTACGAGCTCGTCGCGAAAACCGCCGATCGCGGCGGCCATCACCGCGCGCGCGGCCTTCTTGTCGGCCGCTTCCAACGCGGCGATCAGCGCGCGGTGCTCCTCGTGGACGCGGCGGCCGTGATGGCCGGCGCCCGCGCGCACCGCGAGCAGGATGACGCGCTCGCTGTCGTCGAGCAACTGGGAGACGATGCGCTCCAAGCGCTGGTTCCCGGACGCGGCCGCGACACCCACGTGAACCGCTCGGTTGGCGATGAGGAAGCGGTCCACCGAGACGGAGTCTTCAAGATCGGGCGGATCGGAGGTTAGCTCGCGAAGCCGCTGCAGATCCCGGGCAGTCATCCGTCCCGCCGCGGACTCCGCCGCCAGCGGCTCGATCGCGAGCCGCAGCTCGTACACCTCGCGCACGTCTCGCAGCGTCACGGCGGTTACAACATGGGCGCGCCGAGGTGCCAACTGCACGAGGCCGTGCACCCGCAGGCGAGCAAGCGCCGCACGGACGGAGGCCTTCGTCAGGCCGTATTCCTCGACAAGCTGCTGCTCCGAGACCGGCGCGCCCGGCGGTAGCTCGAGCCGGACGATGGCATGGCGGACCCGGCTGTACGCGATCTCGCCCAGGCTGGTTGGGTCTTCACGCACGTAGTGTTCCGCTCGGGAAGTTTCTTTCTTGCTGATGTTGGTCGGCAGTTCATCGGCTGGTTTAGTCCACGCAAATGGCTGGCATTGCTGGTTCCAGCCGTCGATGAAGGCGCCGATCTTGGCGGTCAGGTCCTTGACGGAGCGCAAGGTGCCGCGGCGGATGGCTTGGCGGGTGATGATCGAGAAGAACGCTTCCACCATGTTCAGCCACGAGCATCCGGTGGGGGTGAAGTGCAGGGTGACGCGCGGGCTGGCGGCCAGCCAGTCCCTGATGGCCGGATGCTTGTGGGTGACATCGTTGTCGCACACGACATGCAGCTCACGCCCGGGCCAGGCGGCGGCCACCTTCTTCAGGAAGCGTAGGAACTCCTGGTGCCGGTGGCGGGGATAGCAGGCGTCCACCACCTGCCCGGTGGCCATCTCCAGGGCGGCGAGCAGCGTGGTGACGCCATGCCGGATGTGGTCGTGGGTGGCCCGCTCGGGCAGCATGGGCAGGATCAGCTGGGTCTGGTCCAGCGCCTGCACCTGGGACTTCTCGTCTATGCAGACGACTACGGCGTTGTCAGGGGGATGGAGGTACAAGCCCACCACGTCGGCGAGCTTGGCCTCCAGTTGCGGCTCGGTGGAGAACTTGAGGCTCTGCTGCCGCCAGGGTTGCAGCCCCCAGTCCTGCCAGGCCTCGACCACGCTGGCGGAGGAGATGCCGAGGTCGGTGGCCAGCAGCCGCGACGACCAGTGCGTCACCCCCAGCCGGCGCGGCGGCGGCTCCAGCGTCCGGACCAGGATCTCCGTCTTATCCAGCGTCTTCGGCCGTCCGGGGCGGGGCAGATCCCTCAGCGCCTCGATCCCGCCGCCGGCATACCGGGACCGCCACTGCCGAACCGTCGGCACCGAGGTCCCCGCCCGCTGGGCGACCTCGCTGTGCGGTCGGCCCTCGGCGGCCAGCAACACGATCCGCGCCCGGCGGGCCATCCCGCCATCACCGCGCTGGGAGGCCGCCATGCGCCGGAGTTCATTCTCATCACCCGGCCGCAAGGCCAGCGGGGCAACACGCATGTCACGATCATCGCAGAATGAAATAAATTTTTCTATCGTCTATCACATGCTGATCAGCCAGTCTATTGACATGTGAGACCTCTGCTGCTGACATGTGAGCATGCACGATGGACGGGAAATGCTCATCCGGTACGGTGGCGAGTTCGCGGATGTCGTGATCGAGCGGGCCGAAGGAAGCTGGCTGACGACGACTGAAGGTCGCCGCATCCTCGACTTCACATCGGGGCAAATGTGCGCGACGCTCGGGCACAGCCATCCAGCGATCCTTGCGGCGATGCAGGATGCGGGGTCTCGCCTCGTCCACCTCTACAGCGGCTTCATCGGGACGGATGTCCTCGACTTGGCCCGCGAGCTGATGGCCGTCCTTCCTCCGACGCTATCGCGGGCGATGTTCCTGTCGACCGGTGGCGAGGCCAACGAAGCCGCCCTGCGACTCTCGAAACTCCACACGGGCGGCCACGAGGTTCTCGCGTTCACCGGTTCCTGGCACGGCATGACCGCCGGGGCGGCATCGAGTACGTACAGTGCCGGCCATCGCGGCTATGGGCCGGCGATGCCGGGGAGCATGGTGTTGCCAACACCGAATGCCTACCGGTGCCCAGTACGGCACTGCCGCGACCGCTGCGACTTCACCTGTCTCGAGGTGGGCATGGAGCTTGCGGATGCCCAGTCGACCGGCGCGCCGGCCGCAGTGATCGCCGAACCAGTTCTTAGCGTTGGCGGCATCGTGCCGTTGCCGCCCGGCTACCTGGCGGCGCTCCGCCGGCACTGCAACGAACGCGGCATGCTGCTGATCCTGGACGAAGCACAGACCGGGCTCGGCCGGGTCGGTCGGATGTTCGCGTTCGAGGGGGAGGACGTCATCCCGGACATCCTCACGCTATCGAAGACGCTGGGTGGCGGGCTCCCTCTCTCGGCGACGATCACGTCGGCCGAGATCGAGCAGGACGCCTTCGAAAAGGGCTTCCTGCACTTCACCTCTCATGTGGCGGATCCGCTGCCGGCGGCCATCGGCCGGGCAGTGCTGCAGACCGTCGTCGACCAGCGGCTCGCAGAGCGAGCGGCCGAGCTCGGCAGCCGTCTGCGCACCGGCTTGGAGGAACTCCGCAGGCGGCACGAGCAGGTAGGCGACGTCCGCGGAGCCGGGTTGATGCTTGGTCTCGAGCTGGTGCAGGACCGTGACACGCGCGTGCCAGACCCTGTCTTGGGAACGGCGGTGACGCAGCGCTGCCTTGAGCTCGGCTTGAACGTCAACATCGTGAAGTTCCCCGCGCTCGGCAGCGTTCTGCGCCTCGCGCCACCCCTGACGATCAGTGAGGCGGATCTCGAAGTCGGGCTCGAGATCCTCGACCGCGCCCTCGCCGATGCGCGGCCGGTCGGTGGGTCTCGCCTCCACGCGGCGACATCCACCTGAGGCTTGTCCTGTCGCCGTAGGACATATCGTTTCGTCTATGTCACAGGTGTGCCAGCGCGTTGTACAAGCCCGGGCGGAGCTCGCGGTCTGGGAGGTGGGCGTAGGCGAGCCAGTGGTCCTCGTCCATGGCTTCCCGGACCACCCCCTTGGCCTTTTGCCGTTCGCTGAGAGGATCGCCGCCCACGGTTTCCGTTGCCTGTGCCCGGCGCTCCCCGGATATCACCCGTCGGCACCGGCACCCGACGGCGACTACGGCGCGGGAGCAGTCGGTGCCGACCTGATCGCGCTTCTCGACGCGCTGGACCTCGAAGCGGTCCGGTACGTCGGCCATAACTGGGGTGCCGAATTGGCCTTCCCGCTGGCAGCCGACCACCCAGACCGGTTCGTTCACCTCGTGTCGCTTGCAGTGCCGCATCCGAGTGGCTACGCGATCCGGCACTCCGCGTTCCGCGAGCAGCGGAGTGCGTGGTACGCGGTCTTCCTCGCCTACGTTCAGAACGCGCCGGAGGTCGCTCGCAGGGACGAGTGGCTCACCGCACTGGTTCAGGACTGGTCACCCGGCTTCCACTGGATCGAATGGCCTGACGTCCTCGGCGTTCTCAAACGGCCGGGGGTGATAGAGGCGGTCTGCGCCTATTACCGAGCGAACCTTGAGGCGCCGGCCGCTCGGCCGATAGTCCCGGTGCCGACGACGATCCTCCACGGTGGGCAGGACGGGTGCATTAGCCCCGCCTGCCACCCTGACTTCAGCGAGTACTTCCCTCGAGGAGTGAAGCAGATCATGCTTTCGCACGTCGGTCACTGGCCGCACCTCGAGGACCCGGCAGCGACCGCGGCCGCTGTCCTGGCGGCGTTCAGCCAACCGGGAGGCTGAACAGCTCGAAGCCGTCGTGCGGCGTGTTCCCGGCGGCCGATCCGTTGGCTTTGCTGTCGCGCAGCTCGTCAACGACCGCCGAGACCATACGGGTCGACGCCTCGTCAAGAACGTTGCCGAACTCGATCACCTTGACGCGACCATCGAGCTCGTCGCGCAGCTCCGGCATCTCGCTAGGCACGATGACCACGTCGACGCTCTCAAGAGATTCGTCGTCGGAGCCGTGGAGCACCTCGATGTTCGAGAGGCCGGACTGCACCAGCGAGTCCCGGATGCCTTCCGCCTGGTGCTCCGTCGAGTAGAGGATGCCAACGCGCCGGTCCTTTGGGACGGCGGCAATCTGCACGAGGGTCTGCACGTGGGGAGCGACCACGATCGCCACCACGTCGCATCCGGTGCGGCGCATCAGCCGGCGGACCTCAGCGAGGTGAAAGAACGTCGTGAGCACCAGATCAGGCCGCTCCGCGCTGGCATCGAATTCCCCCAGCACGAGCGGCTTGACGGGCAACCCCAGTCGGTCGGAGAGCTCCTTCGCGAAGTAGTTGGAACGTTCGGTGTTGCACTCGACGAACGATACTTGGAGCTTCGCGTCCTCCGCGTGCGTGGCGAAGTGGAAGGCCAAGGAGTAGACCTCCTCGGCCGACAGGCCCAAGGAGATGCACCTGCGGGCGGCAGACTCGATGACCGAGCGGGCTTGGTCGCGCGCCGCCCCCTGCCGCCGGGCCGCCACAGCTCCCGTGACAACCATGCCACTGCGCTTGCGTGACTCCACGAGACCCTGGTCGCGCAGATCCCGGTACGCCCGCGCCACCGTGTTCCGGTTTACATGCAGGTTGTCCGCGAGCAGGCGGCTGCTCGGCAAGCGGTCGCCATCCGCAAGCTGTCCCGCTTCGATCATGTATCTGATGTGGCCGAGGATCTGCTTGTAGATCGGGACGTCGGAGGGATGCCGCAGCCGGATTGCGCTCACCCGGACCAGCATAGCCACTGACCCGCAGATCGGCACATCCTCCTATGCCAATAACGTCCGGTCAGCCTGGCACCGACGCGAGGCCTTCGATCTCCACTTTGGCGCGAGGGTCGATCAGCCCGCTCACCTCGACGAGCGTGACGGCGGGGTACTGGCCGCCGAGGGCTTCCTTGTAATCGCGCCCGAACTCGCGCAGCGATCCGGTGTACTCCGTCACGCTGGTGACATAGATCCGCATGAGGAGGATGTCGGTCCTGGCCGCGCCGGAGGACTCGACGACCTCCACGAACCGCCGCAGAGCCGAAACGAACTGCTCGGCGAACCCTGCCTCTGCCTGGAGCAGCTCGTGCGCTGGGAGCTGCCCCGCCACAGCAAGGATCCCGCTGCCGCTGGCCGCCTCGCTGTAACCGCGCGGAGCCTCTCGGTGCTCCAGCTGATGGATGGTGACGCTCATGCCAATCCTCTCAGGGGTTCGTGTTGTTGGAGCCATTCGTTCTCGGCCTGGTCCCACGCCACCAGGGCCTGCAGGGGCGGGACGACTGCGAGGCCGCTCCGGGTGTCGGCCGACAGCGGCTCGCCGCTGACGAAGACGTCGACGACGGCCGGCGCTCGCGCCAGTGCGCGCTCAATCGCGGGAGCGAGGTCCTCGGGACGTTCCACGCGCTCGCCATAAGCGCCCAGTCCACGCGCGACGGCGGCGAAGTCGCAGTCCGTGAGCGCGGTGCCGACAACGCGGCCGTCGTAGTTGACGATCTGGTCAGCACGTTCGATGTTCCACGCCCGATTGTTGGCGACGACGACCACCACCCGCGCGCCCTCGCGCACTGCGGTCTCGAGTTCCATAACGTTGAAGCCGAGCGCACCGTCGCCGACGACAGCGATGACGCGGCGCCCCGGGAAGTTCAGCGCCGCGGAGACGGCGAACGGCACGCCGACGCCGAGACAACCGAACGGCCCCAGGTCGAGGTACATGGGAGCGCGGAGAGCCGTGCGCGCCCACGAGAGGATGTCGCCCCCGTCGGCGATGATGACGGAGTCGTCGCAGATGAAGTCGTTGACCGCCGCGATCATCGAGTAGGGGTGCATCCGGCCGTGCTCGTCGGGTGGGTGTGAACGGAGCCCCTGCTGGAAGAGCGCGGATTTGCGTGCGTTCTCCGCCTGGATCTCCTCGAGCCAGTCGCGGTCCGGGTCAGCGGGAGCCGCTCCGGCGTCGACGAGTGCCTCCAAGGCGAGTCCGACGTCCGCGCGCAGCTCCACGTCGCCGCGCCGGTTGGTGGTCACCTCGTCGGCATCACGGCCGATGCGCAAGAAGGCCTCGGCCTGCCGGAAGATCGCTGGTGAGCCATAGGCGAGCTCGAAGTCGAGCACGCGACCGGCAGTGATCACGAGGTCGGCCTCGGCGATGACGCGTGCACGCAGCGCCGGAGCGTACGACGGGATCCGCGCCGATAGATTAGCCCGGCTCGCGCGCGTGTCGAGATAGACCGCGCCAGAGCTCTCCGCGAAGCGGACGACTGCGTCGCGGCACTCGAGCACGGCCCGGCCGGAGATGATGAGTGGCCGCCGGCTGTTGCGCACCAGCTCGGCGGCCCGGTGCACCGTCTCGGGCAGGGGCGGCCGCATCGCGCGCGTGCGTCGCGACCACGCCGCGTGGCCGGCGTACGGCGGCGGCAGCGCCTCGGCCAGGAGGTCGGTGGGAAACTCGATACATACTGGACCCGGCGGGCCGTTGTCGCCCAACGCGGTGCTGACAGCAAGGTCCAGGCGCGGCACGACGTGACGGGCATGGGATACGACTTCGACCCCCCGGCACACTGGCGCGACGATCGCAGGCTGGTCGATCTCCTCCAGCGCGCCCATGCCCTGCTGCGGACGTGGCGGCCGCGTGGAGATGACGAGCACCGGCGATCGAGCTGCATACGCGCAGCCCATACCGGTGACGGCGTTGGTGAGCCCAGGTCCCGTGGTCACGATCGCGACGGCGAGCCGCCCCGTCAGGTCGGCCTCGGCCTGCGCCATATGGACGGCGGCGCACTCGTGCCTGGCCGTGACGATGCGCACGCCCTCGTGCGCGAGCTCGTCCCAAATCGGCTTCATGTGGCCGCCGGGCAGACTGAAGACTCGCTCGATGCCCTGCTGCTTCAGAAAGACCGCAATGGCGTGCGCCACGCTCCCGTTACGTCGGTGCATTAAAGTACCTCGCGTTCTCGGCGATGTAGCGCTCCCAGTCCACCGGGACGTCGCTGTCGGCGAGGCACGCCTCGACCGGGCAGACCTGCGCGCAGCAGGCGTTCGTCGAGCCGATGCACGGCTCGACGATCACGTACGGCATGCGATCTCACCGCTGATCGTCGACGGCGTTGGCGAGGATCACGTCCTCGAGCTCGAAGGTGTTATGCGCCTCTGACATGTGCGCCTGTACCGCCTCGACGAGCGAATCCTCGCCAGCTGCCTCGATCACCGCCTCGCAGCCTGCCTCCAGGCAGACATAACGCTTCTTGCCCACCGTCCGCCTCTCCATCAACCGGCCACCACCCCGACGACGAAATCGATCTCGGGATCGAGGATCTGCTCGACGAGCGTCTCGTCGGGGGTGACACCCATCTCACGACAGCGGTTGCGGTAGTGGCGCGCCTTCTGCACCTGGTATTTCTCTAGGTCCAGGTGCGCCATCGTCTTCTGGTACTCGACGAGGCCGACAATGGAGCCGCGGAACTCGTCGAAGGTCTCGTGCACCTCGCGCTCGAGCTCGGGATGCTCCGCGAGCATCAGCTGGATCGCTTTCGTCCCGAAGGTGATGTGGCGGCCCTCGTCGGCGAGGATGTGGCGGAAGCCCTGCCGGAGGGTGGGAAACTTTCCCCAGTGCTTGCACGAGTCGACGACGATCTCGTAGGAGGGCATCGACAGCACACCCTCGACGAACCCGCAGTAGAGCGTGAGATAGCGGATGAAGCGCCGCTTGATCTCGTAGCTGTCGCCGTCGTGGACCGCGCTCTCGAGCGCGCGCGCGTAGGCGGGAAGGCCCTCGTGGGCGACCTCCTTGATCTCGAAGCGCCCGGTCGGATCCACGGTCTTGCCGCGGCTGAGGAAGTATGGCGCGACCTCGTGCGGCTCGAGGATCCCCACGACCTTGCTGTGCCAGTGGGCGAGGAAGTCCGCGTGCTTGGCCTCCTCCATCGCGAATGTCCCCAGGAACATCACCCAGTCGTAGCGGCCCAGCGCGCGGGCGGCCACGAACATCGGCACTACGTCCCGCGCCACGATCTGCTCGCCGGCGAAGAAGCGGATCGTCACGCCCAGGAGCGCCCTCCGGTCGGACTCTGCGAGCGTCTTCCAGTCCTCCGCGTCCTGCGTGTAGTCGAAGTCCACAGGATTCCAGATCCGCCTGATGGCCTTCTCGTACTTGCGGTAGATGTCGCCCTGCATCATCTCCCGCGTGAAGTTGAAGTACTTCTCTGAGCGCTTGAGCTCCTCCAGCTCGGTGGTCATCGGTTCCTCTCCATCTCAGACTGCCTGATATGTCGTCTTCAGTTCGGTGTACGCGTCGAGCGCTTCCATCCCCAGCTCGCGCCCCAGCCCTGAAGCTTTCATCCCGCCGAACGGCGCAGTCAGGTGCACGGAGCTGTTCGTGTTCACGCTGACGACGCCCGACTCGATCTGCCGCGCGACCCGCACTGCACGCCCTGCGTCACTCGTCCACACCGATGCCGACAGCCCGTAGTCCGTGTCGTTCGCCAAGGCGATCGCGTGGGCTTCGTCGTCGAACGGCTGCAGCGCCGCGACGGGCCCGAACACCTCCTCGCGCACCACCGGCATCTCGGACGTCACGTCCGCCAGCAAAGCCGGCGTCATGAACCAGCCCTCCCGGTCGAGTGCCTCACCACCGCACACAACGCGCGCGCCGGCGGCGCGGGATCCGCTGACATAGCCGAGTGCCGTCGAGCGCTGGTGGGCCGACACGAGCGGGCCCATCTCGGTCCGGTCGTCGAGTGGGTCGCCGACGACCATCCCCGCGATGCGCTCCGCGAGCCGCGCGAGAGCCACTTCGTGGATGGGGCGCTCCACCAGGATCCGCGCCCGAGAGCAGCAGTCCTGGCCAGCATTCGCAAAGCACGCATCGATGGCGGCGTCGAGCGCTCGGTTCAGGTCCGCATCAGCGAAGATCACGTTCGGTGCCTTGCCACCGAGCTCGAGCGTGAGCCGCTTGAGGTGCGCGGCGGCGCGCTGGTAGATCTCCCGGCCAACCTCGGTCGAGCCCGTGAAGGAGATCTTCCGGATCGCCGGGTGGTCGACGATCGCCCGTCCGATCGACCCGCCGGCGCCGACAAGCGTCTGCACAAGGTCAGGCGGGAGGCCCGCCTCGATGCAAATGCGCGCCAATGCGAGCGCTGTCATCGGCGTGAGGGCCGCCGGCTTGACGATGATCGCATTGCCGGCGGCGAGCGCCGGAGCGATCTTCCACGATGCGAGCACGAGCGGAAAGTTCCATGGCACGATCGCTCCCACGACACCGAACGGCCGCCGCTCGGTGTAGTGCAGCGCGCCGTCGGAGGTGGGGAACGTCTGCCCGAGGTGCTTGTCGAGGGCACCGGCGTAGTAGCGGAAGGTCCGGGACGCGAGCGCAACCTCGCCTCGCGCCTCGCGGATCGGCTTGCCGACGTTGCGGCTTTCGAGGCGGGCCAGCTCCTCTGCGTCGCGCTCGACCGCAGCTGCCACTGCGAGAAGTGACGCAGCTCGGTCATCCAGGGAGAGCGCCTGCCATTCGCCTGCCGCCGCCGCGGCACGATGCACGCGAGCGTCGAGCTCGCTGACCGCCACCGTCGGGAGGGCGTCGAGCACGTCGCCCGTGGCGGGCTCGATCACCTCGAGCATCTCGGTGACGGTGGTCATGCCAGCACCCCGGCGGCCTTGACCAGCTCCTCGAAGAGGATCATGTCCTCACCTTCCTCCGGGTGCCATTGCACGCCGATGGCGAACCGGCGTTCCGGCCCTTCGATTACCTCGACGACCTCGTCGCGGGCACGTCCTGTGACCGTCAGCCCTTCGCCCGCGCGATCGACCGCCTGATGGTGGTGCGATGGCACCCGGGCGGTCGTCCCGTACATGCGCTCGGCGAGGCTGCCGCTGCTCAGGTCGACCTCGTGCAGGTTGAACGTCCCTCGCTCGGTGAGATGCTCCCGGGAGGCGCCGGCCATCGGCAGATCTTCGATGAGCGTTCCTCCGCGGGAGACGTTGAGCACCTGCGCGCCGCGGCAGATGCCGAGCAGCGGGACGTCGCGCTCCCAGGCCCGGCGCGCCAGCGCGACCTCGAAGCTGTCGCGCTCGTCGCAGTGCCCAGCGTGCTGGGAGTCCGCCTCCTCCCGCCCACTCCACACCCCGCACATGTCCTCACCGCCGATCAGTACGACGCCGTCAACGCGGTTGAGCAGCGCGTCGATCGCGGCCTCTTGCGGCAACACGTTCGGGAGGAGGAGTGGGATGCCGCCCGAGCGGATGACGCAGTTCATGTACGTGCGCGGCGTCAAAGCGGCGTCGCCCTTCCAGGCTCTCCAGTCCGCATGCACGGAGTAGGTGCTGATCCCGATCACGGGAATGGTCATGCGCCACCACGTCCTCGGAACCAGCCGAGGGTGAGACCGCCGTCGACCGGGATCGAGACGCCCGTGACGTAGTCCGCGTCGTCGGACGCGAGGAATGACGCGACGGCCGCAATGTCCTCCGGCTGGCCGATGCGCCCGGCCGGGACGCAGCCGACGATCCAGCTCGAGATCTCCTCCTTGGCGAGAGAGCCCTTTGTGAACGGCGTTTCGATGACCCCGGGCGCGATGGCATTCACGCGCACCCCGAAGGGCGCCATCTCGTAGGCGAGCGCCTTCGTCAGTAGGTCAAGGGCCGCCTTCGACGCGTTGTAGTGCGGCTGCACATGCCCGCCCGTGGCGAGGAGGTAGTGCGCTTCCATCGACGTGATGTTCACCACGCGGCCCCGTCCGCTCGCACGCAGCAACTCGTGTGCGGCACGAGTACAGCGGTACGCCCCCAGGAGGTTCACGTCCAGCACGCGGTTGAAGGCGTCGATCCCGAGCTCCGGGAACGTGCCGGGGTCCACGATGCCGGCATTGTTGACCAGCACGTCGAGGGAGTCCAGCCTGCCGAAGACGTCGGTGATCGCGTCGTCGTCGGTGATGTCGGCCACGACCTGGTGCGCGTCGTGGCGGAGATCCTCCGGCCATGCCTTGAGGGTGCGCTCCAGCCCATCGGGGTCACGGTCGAGGAGCCATACGGCCGCGCCGTCGCTGCGCAGGCGCAAGGCGATGGCCGCCCCGTTCCCCGATCCGGCGCCGGTGACGAGCGCGGTTCGCCCGTTCAGTCGCTGCCCCGTCACAGGTACCGCCTCAGCTCCCAGTCGGTCATGGCGAGGCGGTGCTGCTCGGCCTCCCAGAAGCGTGTCTCAACGTAGAAGTCGACGAACTCGTCGCCGAGCCAGTCGCGCGCGACGGTGCTGTGCGCGAGAAGCTCCGTCGCGGCGTAGAGATCGTTGGGGACTCGCGCGATGCCGGCAGCGTTGTACGCGTCGCCGACGATCGGCGCCGGCGCGTCGAGGTCCCGCTCGATGCCGTGGCCGATGCCCGCGAACAAGGCCGCGAGCGCGATGTAGGGATTCATGTCCGCGCCGGGTGTCCTGCTCTCCAGGCGCGTGGAGCCAGGCGTGGTCTGGATGGCGCGCAGTCCGCACGTGCGGTTGTCGAATCCCCAGGCGACGGTGTCGCCTGCGAAGGCGTAGGGCATCTGGTACCGGCGATACGAGTTGATGACGGGGGCGTAGCACGCGGTGAAGTCCCTCATCGTCGTGAGGTAGCCGCCGATCGCGTTTTGCGCGATCCGCGAAAGCTCGCCGAAGTCGTCGAGCATCGCCTGCTGGCCGGCGCGATCGCGAAGGCTCATGTGCACGTGGCCACTCGACCCGTAGCCGTTGGGGTCGAGCTTTGCGATGAAGGACGCTATGAGCCCCTCCCGAGCCAGCAGCTCGCTGACGAACTGCTTGTAGAGGAAGGCGCGGTCGGCAGCCGTCATCGCATCCGAGTAGCGGATCGTGATCTCGCTCTGCCCTGCCGCAGCCTCGGGGTTGGCCGCTTCGACCGGAATACCGGCGGCGTTGATCATCCGGCGTACGACGCCGAGCGCATTCTCGTCCGCCGCGCCGCGTCCGTGGCCGTAGGCGCGCCCCGTGCTGAGCGGGACGAGCGACGCCGGGTTCTCCCTGGCCGTCTCTGGATCGCCGCGGAAGACGAAGAATTCGTACTCAGAGCCGGCCATCGGCTCGTACCCGAGCGAGCGCAGCCGCTCGACGACGCGCCGCAGCACCCCTCGCGGCGCGATCTTGAGTTCGTCTCCGTCGTGGGTGAAGAAGTCACCGATCACCAGCGCGCACTTCGGGTCCCACGGCAAGATGCGGAGTTGCTCCCAGTCAGGCCGCACGTACACGTCCGGCAGCCCGCTCGCCGCGGTCGGGAAGTACCCCTTGTAGCTCGGCCGCGGAGTCATTAGCTCCTCGGCGATGTCGGCGCTGAAGACATAGTCGCTGAAGGCCACCTCGACCTCCTCCCGTGAGAAAAGGTCGATCTCGAACCGCTTGGCCCGCAGCTCGCAGTTGAGGTCCGCCGCGCCGATGATCAGCGTATCGACGCCGACGCTCCGCAGCTCGTCGAGTATGGATGCGTGCGATGGGCGTCCGTTCGCCGTGGCGAGATCCTCTCCCGCCGTAGCGTGGCTCTGCATGTCGGTCTCCTCTCGGGTCATGCGGTCAAGGTCTCGTTTCCCACGTCCACCGGCTGAGCCGAAGGCCGACGCCGGACGACCTCGAGCTCACCGGCCATGATCGCCTCGCGAATCAGCGACTTTGCGGACTTACCGATGCCGGTGACCGGAAGGTCGTCGACGACCGCGGCCGCGGACGGACGCTTATAGCTGCTCAGATGAGCAGCGCAATGGATCAGGACCTGCTCCGGGCTGATCACACGACCGCGAGCGGATACCGCGACGACCACCGGCGTCTCACCCCACCGCTCGTCCGGTATTCCCACGACCGCGGCCGCGGCCACATCCGGGTGCATGCAGGCGACGGCCTCGATCTCCGCCGGCGCGACGTTGTGCCCCCCGCTGATGATGAGCTCCTTGAGCCTGCCGGTGAGAAACAGGCGGCCCCGCTCGTCGAGCCGACCGAGATCGCCTGTCCGCATGGCGCCGTCCTTCGTCAGCGCCTGATGCGTTGCGCCCAGGTCGTCGAGGTACTTGAGCATCCGGGCGGGGCTGGCGCAGACGACCTCGCCGTCCTCACCGGGTCCCAGCGTCCGGAGATCTTCGTCAACGATCCTCACGGAGGAGGTGGGATATGCGACGCCGACCGTGCCAGGCGCCATACGCTGGAGCTCTGGCCCCGCGTGCGTGATCGGCAGCAGCTCTGTCATCCCGTAGTACTGATACGCGTCGACGTGCGGGAGCTCGCGCCACCACCGGTCCAGAACGTTCGGCGGCATTGGCTCCGACGCGAACGAGACCCAGCGAAGGGTCCCAAGCTGGTCGGCGCCACCGACCTCGAGGAGCCGCCGGATGAGCGTCGGGACGGCTGCGAGGGTCGTCGCGCGTTTACAGGTCTCCAACACCGTGGCCTCGTCGAAGCGGCGCAGGATCAGCAACGCCCCGCCACTCATCAGGACCGGTAGCGCGTGCTCGGGGACCGACGCGAAAAACGGCAGGAAAGCGATGCTGATGTCGTCGTGGGAGAACGGAAGAGCCTTGAGCAGACTCAGCCCAGCATGCACAAGCGAGCCGTGGGTATGGACGACGCCTTTTGGTGCACCGGTGCTGCCGCTCGTTAGCAGGACGAGCGCATGGTCTGATGGGGCCGGCGGGATGCTTCGCACGACGTGTCCGTGGTCCCCCAGCTCGGCCAGCGTCCGGACCGTGTGGGTCTGCGCCAGCTCCGACGCCTGCGGCGATCCGCGATCGTCGACCATACACCACGCCGCGCGCACCAGATCGAGCTGAATGCGCAGCTCATCGATCCGGTTGCGCGGATTGAGCGGGACCACAACGCCACCGGCACGCAGTATCCCCAGGTAGGCCACGAGATACGACGGCTCGTTGTCGCCCAGCAGCCCGATGCGGGCACCCGGTACGAAGCCAGGTTGCCGTTGCACCGCCGCCGCGGCCTTCCTCGTCTTGGCCCACAAGCGCTGATAGGTCCAGACCTCGTCCTCGAACAGCAACGCCGGCCGCGTGGCCTGGGCGGCCGACACAGCGTCGAGCCAGTGCAACACCGTCATCGGCACGCCAGAAGCTAAAGTTGCAGAATTTGGATCGATGTCTTAGGCCAGTATTGGCTTAGCGGGAAGAGGCTGTCAAGCATGCCGTCACGGCGCAGGCCCTTACCCTTATCCCCTCTCTGGCCTCAACGGGTCCGGTCGGGGTGGGCGTTGCTGAGGACGCGGCGGAACGTGGCCGCGATGACCTGAAGTGCGGCATCCCGGCGGTGTACAGGGATTTGACTAGGGACGATGCCCGTAGGCTTGGCGCTGATCGGGCAGGCTTGTGACCTGCCCGCATGGCCAGATCAGGGGCGCCACGAGGGTTCCCTTGTCAAATCCCGGAGCGGTCGTTCAGCCCCCGGTGCTCTACCGTCAACGGGTCGCCTCGAGCGTAATGATCGGGCGGGCAGGTCTCCCTGTGCCCTGGTGGGCCTGGCCACGAGCTGCGGGCCGTTGCCCCGGTTTTCCGGATGTTCCTGTATGGCTGGACCAGGACCCGGCCCGGCCGCCCGGGCAGCGGCGGGCTCGATGCGCGGACCATCGCCCGCGCCATGCAGGGCGATCGGCCTGTTCTACCAGGTGATGAGCGACTGCACTGGCCGAGGCCGCCGCCGCGCTCGTCGACGATCGGTGGCCGGGCTATCCGACGCGCACGCCCGGCTGTACCGGGACGGCGAACTGGATCCGCGGAGAGGCTATCCACCAGGCTGATGAGCGCGACCACGTCAACGACACCGACCTGGCCCGGATGCTCGGCCACATCGACCTGCCCGGGCTACCCCGCGACCATCGCCCTGGACGGCCGGCGGGTCGGGCTCTCCGGGTTCGGCCACCCCGAGGTGATGCGGCCTGGCTGATCCAAGCGCTCACCGGCCGGGATGCCAGCGAGGCCCTGATTACAGGCGGCGTCCATCAAGACGGCGAACAACCTTGCCGCCCGAGCGGGCCACCTCCTTCAGAGCGGCCAGGGCGGGGCCAGCCTGGCCGACCGTGACCGTCCAGGCGTCGGCCCACCCGCATAGGTCTTGTGGACTATGCCACATGATGGTATATCTACGTCAGCCGATTGGGCTTGGTCTGCCTCGCCACCCGGCTTGGGGAAGCGGCCGCCCGGAGGAGGCAGGCATGAGCGCACCTCACCGGCTGGCTCTACGCCGAGTGGCAGATCGCGATCGCCGGCGCCGTGGCCTACGGCATCGCCTCGTTCATCGCTTCGCTCGACGCCACTTTCACGGTCGGGCAGATCATCGTCATCGGATTCGTTGTCCTCTGCGCGATCACCAACCTCATCGGCGTGCGACTGCCCGCAGCCATGGCGACGATCGGCGCGATCGCGGAAGTAGCGGGCATGCTTGTGCTCACGTTGGTGCTGCTCGTCATGGACCGCCACCAGCCGGTGGGCGTCCTGGTGCACAGCGGTGGGTTGCCGCCCGGATAATCGTTCGTCGCCATCGCGCTTGCCGCGGTGCTGTTCGGGTCGTGGCCGTACACGGGTCTGCAGATGACGACGGACATGGCGGAGGAGACCGAAGCTCGGTCGCGCGTCATTCCGCGAGCGGCGCTCAGATTCCTCACACGATCGTCGCGCGGATGCCCAAATGTGTCCGGCCCGATGCTCCGTGGATGGGCGGCGCCCACGCACGGCTGCGCGCTGCCTGATCAGCGCAAACCACCCAGGTGCGCGCCGCCATCCCTAAAGCCGAAGGAGAACTCACATGACCACCGAAGCTGGCACCGACCGCCTCGACGCTACCCAAGACATCGGCCTGCATCGCAGCGTCCTCAACAACCTCCGCCTGGTAGGGCAATCGGTAGCCGGCATCGGGCCCACGATCGGCGCAGTTTCGCTGATCCCACTGGCCTTCGCTGACGCTGCCCGCGGCGCCTGGCTGACCGTGGTTATCGCCTCTGTCGGATTGCTCGCGGTCGGCGCAAGCATCTCAGTGCTCGCTCGCCGCTATGCGACTGCAGGCGGTACCTATACCTTCATCAGCTCAGGCCTCGGACGCTGGGCGGGCTTCGTAGTCGGCGCGGTGATGATCGCTCTGTTCGTCATCGTAGGGCCCTTCGAGGCCATCGGCTTTGGGCAAGCCTTCGCCGGGTTCCTCGCCGGGACCGGCATAGCACACGCTTCAGTCGGAGGTGTTTTCGCGATTGAGATTGCGGGCATTGCCGTCATCTCGATCCTAGCCTACTTGCATATCCGCTTCTCCACTGGCCTCTTCCTGATTATCGAAGGTATCTCCATGACCATTATCATGGTGCTGCTCGTGGTCATACTCAGCAAGAGCCACAGCGTTTTCGACCAGCCGCAGCTCCACCTCAGCGGCACAACGCTCCACGGCACAGTCCTGGGAGTGGTGTTCCTGGTCCTCGCTTTCGGCGGATTTGAAAGCTCGGCAACACTGGGCCTGGAATCAAAGCAACCGCGCCGGGCGGTTCCCCTTGCGCTGATCGGCGCGGTGGTGGTAGTGGGGCTCTTCTTCGTGATCAACGCTTACGTCCAAGTCCTCGGATTCGAAAGCCTCAAGCTGAACTTTGCGCAGCAAAGCGCACCCCTCAGCGTGCTGGCCAGCCACAACGGCGTCTCCTGGCTCGGGAATATCGTCCTGCTGGGGCTGTCCTGTAGCTGGTTTGCAGCCATGACCGCCTGGATCGTCTACGGGTCACGTGTCTTTCTCAGCATGTCCAGAGACGGGCTGCTGCCCAAAGTCTTCAGCAGGACCAGCGAGAAGTTCAAGTCACCCAACATCGCCATCATCAGCATTTCCCTGATCTGGGCAATTCTCTGCCTTTACGTTTACGCCTCACGAGCCAACGCGACGACCGCGTTCGGGCTCACCGGAACGTTCTGCGGCTACTGCTTCACGCTGATGTACCTGCTAGTTGGGGCAGCCGCCGTGGTCTGGGCCTACCGCCAGGGGATCCTCAACCCTGGCACCGCCCTACTAGGCATCGTCAGCGTCTTCATTATGGGCTTGGTCTTCTACTACTCCTTCGTGCCGCTACCCGCCTACCCATTGAGCGCCTGGCTTTATGCATTCGGCGCGATTGTCGTAGCCGCATTGATTCTCTACGCCGTACTGCGCAAAGTACTCCCGGATAGGGTCGCGCGCATCGGCGAGACCCATGAGATCCTCACCGCCGCCGACACGCCTCCACGGCACGCCTCGTCCTCGGACGCGGCACCGCAGTCGTGATCTGCCACTGGAAATGCCACTCGGGCAAGGTGGGCGTCGAGGAATTCCGCGCGCCGGCCTAGCTCACGTAACGCGATACCAGTGGCATAGCCCATAGTGTCGCCGCGCCGGGGCCACTGCGCGGCAAGCTCGGCGACCAGGCCCGCGGGCGTATGCCGGGCGAACCGGGTGCAGATGTCGTCTGGGCCGGTCACGACCAGGGCGCGGGCCTGGTTGATGGTCTGCGTGCGCTCGCCACGGGCGTTCGCCAGGACACTTGTCAGGTTGCGGCCGGCGGCGCCGGGAATCCCCCGACCAGCTGCTCAAAGGCATGCGCTACGCGCAGCACGGTGGCGTCGTCGAAACGCCTTCCGATGATCATCATCCCGACTGGCAGCCCATCGGCCAGACCGGCTGGAACCGAGCAGGCCGGGTGCCCGCTGACATCGAAGGGCGCGGTGTTCTCGGCCATCTGGAACCCCCGGGCCAGGCTCTCCTCCGGCGGCGCGTCCGGGCCGGGCAGCAGGGTCGCGCGGAGCGGCAGTGTAGGCATGACGAGCACGTCAAACCGGGCCAGGGCCTGGTCGTAGGCAGCGCGCAACCGCGGCGCGAGTTCACGCGCCATCGCGTAATACCTGCCGTGATAGCGATCGACCGCGTAGCTGCCGGCGAGCAGGACCAGCTTGACGAGCTCGGACAACGCGGCGGGATCGCTGCGCCACCTGCCGCCGTAATGGTCGATCAGGTCCGGCTCATAGCGGCCCTGCCAGTTCATCCCGTACCAGCTGCCGTCGACCATCTGCGCGGTCGGGCCCTCGGTGGCGATCACGTCCAGGATCGGGCTGCCGTGCAGGTGCCACGGGATCGACACCTCTTCAGCGCTCATCCCGGCGCGCGCCAGCGTCTCAACCGCCGCCCGCACCGTGGCATCCACGGCCGGATCGGAGTTGTCCCGGCCAAAGCCCTCGGCGACCACGCCCAGCCGCAGCCCGTCGGCGCCCCGGCCCAGCTCGGCGACGTAGTCCGGGATGCTGACGGCGCTGGGCTGACGCGGGTCGAGCCCGTCCGGCCCGGCCATCACGGCCAGCGTAAGCGCCACGTCCGCGACGGTGCGCGCCATCGGCCCCAGGTGATCGATTGTCAGCTCGACCGGGAAAGCCCCGGTGTATGGGACCAGCCCGTGGGTCGGCTTGTGCCCGACCACTCCGCAGTACGCGGCCGGAATCCGGATCGATCCGCCCTGGTCGCCGCCGGTGGCAATATCGACCGCCCCGGACGCCAGCAAGGCGGCACTGCCACTGGACGAGCCGCCCGCCGACCGCGTCGTGTCCCACGGATTGCGCACCGGCCCCGTCCGTGACGTGTGAGATCCTCCGGAAAAGCACAACTCCTCGCAGACCGCCTTGCCGGCAATCGTCGCCCCGGCGTCGAGCAGCCTGCTCACGACCGTCGCGTCGTGGGCGGGAACGAAACCCTCCAGCGTCGACGACCCGTTCATCATCGGTACCCCGGCGACGGCCGTGTTGTCCTTGATGGCGACCGAACGGCCTGCGAGCGGGCCGCCTTCGTGCTCGGTGATCGAGGTGGTCACATACCAGGCCCCGAGCGGGTTATCGGCCTCGGCTGGCCGCTTCCAGGCCCGGTCCGGGGGATGTGACCCCTGCTCGCAGTAGAGCCGCTCGACCGCGTCCCACGACCGCAGCAGGCCGTCCACGGCAGGCCCGAAGGACGCCACTTCAGCCGGTGACAGGGCCAGGCCATAGTGCCGTGACACCTGGTCAAGCGCCGCAAAGTCAGGACGATCCACAGGCAACGCAGTCTCCCCGCGGCAGAAGATCCTTTTCCGTCACGATAGAGGAGCCGGTCTCACTTCGCTAGACGGTGAGGCACGCGCTGCGAGGGCTTCCTGCTCGGGGCGAGGTCGCTGGGGAACAGGCTCAGTACCGCAGCGCCTGCCGGATCCGGCTGCACAGCTAGGCCATGTCGGCCTCGGCGCGCGGCGGCAGCGGCGGCCGACGCTTGGATGGCCTGAGGCGCGGGTCAGGAGGCCATGCCGCGGGCTGCTGCTTCACAGCTTCCAGCGCGAGCCTGACCGCGGTCTCCAGCTGCGTGTCTCGCTCCGCGGCCCAGTCATCGGGCGAATGATGACCTCGACGTCAGGGTCGACGCCATAGTTTCCACGGCCTGGCATACGAGCAGGAACTGATGCGATGCGCCCAGCTGCACGCGGTCATCACCAGCAGACGGTGACGGGAGGTACTTGCCCATCGATACCATCTTCGAACATTCGAACACCAGCGAAGCAGCAAAGCCCTCGGGAGCCACACCCGGGGAGCCACCGATGGCTGATATTGGGCTACCTCAGGCCACGCCCAGCCTTCATCGGGAAAGTGAAACAGCACGTCAAGCCACGTCTGGCATAATGCAGCGACCTGCCGGGCGTGCCTTCTAACTAAAAGCCCGCCGGAGCACCGCTCTGCAACCGTCCGGTCCGCCGCCTTGATCATCTTGATGGTCAGGTGTGCTGGCTGAATGACGCTGAGGATCAAGGATGAGCGAGATGGAAGGAAGATCGCTAAGAGGAAGGCCGGAGGTGGTACAAGAACAGCAGGTCAGAGCCGAAATGAGCGCGAATTGAAGGGGTACACAACGCGAACCGACAGGCATGACACAGGTCGTTTCGGCACGCGCAGGACCACGAGGCTGACAGCTTCCGTACGGTAACCTCGGCCGCCCTCTACGTTGCCGACGCGGCTCACGTCAGCGGAGGGTCTTGATCGGCCGCGCTCGCTCGCCAGTGCTCTGGTGTGATGGGCAGCAGAGCAAGATCAGAATGCAGGAGCCCGGGACCAAGATCAGCGGTAGCAAGATCGGCTACAGCGGTAACAGCAGCTGAACAGACGGCTGACCAGGGCAGACACAAGGCGGCAAAGTCGTACATGCGGTGGAGGCCGGACATGCCCGCGCACGTCGCGCGCACGGATTCGCGCCGCAGGAAGTCGAGGCCGCGAGGCCTGCGGTCGGTACGATCGTCGCCATGGCCTACGACCACGAGCTCGCCGGGCGTATCCGGCAGCTCATCGGCAGCGATCCCGACCTGACCGAGAAGAAGATGTTCGGCGGGCTCGCCTTCCTCATCTCTGGCAACATGGCCATCGCCGCCAGCAGCCAGGGTGGCGCCATGGTCCGCGTCGATCCCGCCCAGTCAGACGCCCTGGTGGCGACGACGAAGGCCACGCTGATGAACATGCGAGGCCGGGACATGCCCGGATGGTTGCAGGTCAGTTCCAATGACCTGCGGACCGACGACCAGCTAGCCCCGTGGGTCGAGATCGGCACCGGGTACGCGCGCTCGCTGCCGTCCAAGTAGAAGCCCACCGGAGCGCCGGTCAACAGCCGTCCGGCTGCATCGCGTCGCTCCCGTTCGCGGCGCGACGAGGCAGGTCAACGCGGTTCTCGCCTATGCCAGCACTCCTGGCCATCGGCTCACTCCTGTTAAACCGCCGGCTGTTCTACGGCGCGGAGGAAGATGAGCCATCTCGGTGACGGCAGCGCGTGACATGCGCCGAGCCCGGGCCGTTGCCTCACTTAGTGCCCGCGTCCTGCGGTCGGGTCGTGCAGCGCTATGAGTTGCTCAGGGCTCAGGAAAGGCTGCCTGCGCGCCCCTTCACCGATCCCGAGCGCACCCTGGCAGATGCCGAAGTCATGGGCCGGATGCTGCAGCGCCTCCGGCGTGAGGCCCGGTCCTGGCCAGCCGGGCGGACGTCGGTCGAGATACTCAAGTACACGCGCGCTGGCTGCCGCCACTGGCTGGTGGTGCCCAATGCGCCCGCCCTGCGTATCGCACAGGACGTCACGGTGGTCGGGTTCTTCGGTGATCAGCGCCCCGGTATGGACCATTCCGCGATCTACCAGCTAGAGGCCGACGTGGTAGCCAGGCTGGGGCGCTACGCGCCGGTGGGGCTGCTGGGCTACTACAACGCCGAGATCGCCCCGGCTCAGCATGGCAACCTGGTGCTCTTCGGAACGCGCGAGGTGCCGCGGGCCTGGCACAGCGACCGCGTACACGCCAAGGCGGCCGCGATCGCGCCGCGTCACTACTGCGCCGTGCGCCTGCACCGCGGCACGATATGCGGCGAGCTAACCGGCGCGGGCCGGCTTGTCATCCAGCGAACGCGGTACTTCGACTTCGAGCAGCAGCCTGCCTGGCAGGGGCTGCGCCAGTTCGAGTAAACAACCGGCGCCGGTCATCCGGCAGCGATGCAGCCGCCCGCCGCGCACCTGACTTCTGGCCGGCCTGGTTCAACGCCTGGGATCTCCTGGCCGACATCCACCGCGGTGTGCGCGGTCCGTTCTTTCATACTCTGCTGGAACCAGCTGCCCTCCCCTTGGCCCAGGGCTGTGTTATTGACCTCGGTTCTGCTGCATCAACCATGATCACTAGCAGCGAATCGGTGTGCTGGCTGACTGACGCTGAGGATCAAGGATGAGGGAGAAAGAGTGAAGATCGTTAAGAGGAAAGTCAGGAGTAGTGGAAGGACAGCAGGTCAGAACAGAAATAGGGACGCAGCGGAGGGGTACACAACGCGGATGCTGACAGGCCTAGCAGAGGTCCTTTCGGCACGCGCAGGGCTACGTGGCTGACAGCTTCCAGCGGGTAACGCTAGGCTGCCCTCGACGTTGCCGACACGGCGCTCGTCAGCGGAGGATCTTGATGGGGAAGGGACGTGGTCCTGCGGCTCGCAAAAGGAGCTCGGGCATGAACCTGCGAAATGCCTGGCGTGTAGGCGTTGACGACGCCGCGACGTCCGCGCGCGCTCAGGCATGCACCCTCTCAAGCAGGACGTCTTCGTGGCCGGACCAGGCTGTGATTGGCGGGTAGGCGTCTGGGTCAGTCACCACGTCGAGCACTGTTACGGTGCCGGCGGCCAGGGCCTTCTCAAGAGCTGGCCGAATATCCGCGGCTGTCTCAACACGGATGGCATTGGCGCCCACCGCCCGGGCGATGGCTGTGTGGTCGACCGGCCGGAATCTGATGGCTGAGGTGTAGGCGCCGAAGTTGTACAGCTCGGCGTGCTTCTGGAAGCCGAGGATCGAGTTGTTCAGGACGATCACCGTCACCGGGAGGCTCTCGCGCACCGCGGTCTCCAGCTCCGCCCACACGTGGCCGAACCCGCCATCGCCGGTGATGCAGATGACGGGGGCATCGGGCCGCGCGGCCTTAGCACCAAGCGCCATCGGGAGCCCCCAGCCGAGCCCCGCCAATCCGCGCGGCGAGATGAACCGCTGGCCGGCGCGGCGCCCACGCAGGTGGCAGGCCATCCAGATCGTGGAGTAACTCGCGTCGGCAACAACCACGGCCTCATCCGACAGCAGACCGTCCAGCTCCGCCATCACTCGCTCAGGCCTCAGCGGCGACTGCTCTGACGTCACCAGCGGTCCCGCATCCGCTGCATATCCTGCCCGTCCGCGCGCGATGATTGCGGCCACCTCATCGGCATGCTTGAACCGGTGCGAGAGGTCCATGTGCCCGAGTTCGGTCTGCAGGTCGTCCAGTGCCGCTCTGGCGTCGCCGACAAGGCGGATAGCGTCGTAGTTCCGGTTCACCTCGGTGCCGTCGATGTCGATCGAGATGTACCGGGCGGACGCGGGAAGCAGCCGCCAGGCGTCTGTGCCGTTCTCGTTGGTGCGGGTTCCGGCGAGCAGCACGACGTCGGCCGACTGGACGAGCTGTCTGAGGTGATGGCCTGGGCTGGCTGGGGCCATGAACGACCCGATCACCCCGACGGATAGCGGATGCCGCTCGTCGACCGCGCCCTTGCCCATCGTGGTCGTCGCCACTGGCAGCGCGGCTGTCTCTTGCAGCCTGCTCAGCGTCGCTGAAGCATCGGATAGGTGCACTCCGCCGCCGGCTATCACGAGCGGACGGGCAGCAGACGCAAGCAGCTTAGCGGCGGCGCGGACCGCTGCCGCATCGGGTCGGGGCCGGTCCAGCGGAAACCGCCCGAGGTTCACCGTCCGGTTAGCCGGACTGCCGGAAGCGTCTGGGACTTCCCGGGACAGAACGTCCTTGGGCAGCAGCAGCACAGCGGGGCCTGGCCGTCCCGATCCCGCGGCCGTGAACGCCATGTCCACGTAGTCGTCGACGCGTCCTGGGTCGGCGATTTGCCTCACCCACTTGGTGCAGCCCCGGAACAGCTCGAAGTGATCGAGCTCTTGGAACGCGTTGCGATCCCTCGAGGCTGTTGGCACGTCCTGTACAAGCCCGACCACGGGTATCGATGCCTTGAGCGCTTCGGCGAACGGTGGCACGAGCAAAGTCGCTGCGGGCCCATTCTGGGCTCCGACGACGGTAATCCGGTTGGATGCCCGGGCATACCCGTCGGCCATTGCGCCGCCGGCGTTCTCCGTGCGGTAGCTGATCTGGCGGATCCCGTGCCGTGGCGCGGCGAGGAAGAATGCCGAAGGGATGCTCTGGCCGAATGCCTCGGTCACCCCGTGCCTGTGAAGAGCGCGTGCCAGCGC
>JASHPR010000308.1 GCA_030038015.1 Streptosporangiaceae bacterium | reverse complement strand
GATCAGGATGCGCCCGACGACGACGACCTGGAACACACCGAGGATCAGGAGCAGGGCGAAGTTGTAGGGGTTCATCGTCAGCGTGCGCCACAGCGCGAGGCCCGCCCACACCAACGCGGAGCCGAAGCTCCAGCCGATCAGGCCGATCCAGAACCGCCTCCTGCCGTCCTGCTTGGTCTTGGCGCTGCCCGACGGCTGCCACCCGCGCAGATTGCCGCGCATGATGTCGGTCAGCGCGAAGATGTGCGCCCACGCGGAGATCTCCCGCACGGACCAGGCCTCCAGGCGGTAGGGCACCCGGTGCCACATCGGGTAGATCACGCCCGAGTAGATCAGGATCGGGGCGAAGAAGATCAGGTTCTTCAGCTGCAGGATGCGGGGGTCGAACGCCAGCAGGGCGATGGACAGCAGCGGGATGACGAACGCGAACAGCGCGGTGTTGATGTAGTAGAGGAACCCGGACAGGTAGCACAGCCGGGTGCGCAGCGACAGCTTGGTCTTCCAGAACTTCTTGTTGCCCAGCAGGCTCATGGTGCCGGAGCACCAGCGGTACTGCTGGTTGAGGAACGCCAGGATGTTGTCCGGGCAGTTGCCGGTGGACAGCGCGACCGGCACGTAGCGCAGCGACCAGCCCAGGCGGCGCAGGTCGAAGCCCGTATGCAGGTCCTCGGAGTGCTCCGCGAGCGACATGCCCCGGTTATCCTCCAGGGCCTTCCTCCGGTAGACCGCGCAGCTGCCCACGCATACCGCGGCGTCCCGGTTCGCCCGGGCCGTCTGGATGGACCGGTAGAACAGCTCCTGGGCCGCGCCGGCTCCGCGCTCGACCCACGTCTGCTCATCGAGCACGTGGAAGAACTGCGGCGTCTGCACGATGCCGGCGTCGGGGAACATCTCCATGTACGGCAGGGTCTCGTCGAGCAGGTCAGGCCGCGGGGCGAAGTCGGCGTCGAGCAGCAGGATGTACTCGCCCTCCGAGACGCCGAACCCGTACAGGAGGTTGCCCGACTTCTTCAACCAGCCCCGGTTCGGCCGGGTCGCGTACGCGAAGCCGAACCTGCGGGCCATCGCCTTGATCTCCGGGCTGGCCGAGTCGTCGAGGACGTACGGGGTCACCTCGCCCCGGTAGCGGCTCCGCAGGGTGGCGACGTGGGTCCAGGCGTTGCGCAGGACCTCGATCGGCTCGCCGCATACCGGCAGGAACACGTCCACCGACGGGTACGACGGCGGCCGCCACCTGGCCACGATCCGCCTGTGCTCCTCGAGGTCGAAGCCGCGGCTCATCCCGTCCGCCAGGAGGTACAGCAGGAAGCAGAACACGCCGAAAAGCGCGAACGGGATGTAGACGTAGAACCATGGTGAGTTCAGCACCATCCGCACCTGGCCGTAGACCAGCGGCGGGATGCTGATGGCTGCGAAGACCGTAAGCACCCACATGTGGCGCCTGACGTAGGCGTACTTCTCGCCGTCGGTCGGCGGGACGGGCAGCACCGGCTTCGGCTCGTTGTCCGCCTGCCGCCTGCGCGGCGCCAGCGGCCCGCGCGGGGCCGGGGCCTTGCGGTGCTTTGCCGCCACGGCGCGCGCGGAACGCGCCCCCTTGGCGGCAACAGCCATCCCCAGACCCCTCTTCGGCCATCCGGACGCCGGCGGGCCTGCGGACAGGCATCCCGCAAGACCGGTCCAGCGTTGCGGATGTGACGTCCCGGCAGTTTTCAGAACAGAGCGTAGTTAGGTGCCGGCCGCCCCGACGGTAAAACGACCGAATTGCACCGCCCCGTGGCCGGATGACCAGGTGAGGGGACCCGGCCTGCCGGGCCGTCGTTAATCCGGCACGAATGATGTTGGTGTGTCACCCGGGCATGAACGCGACAGCGGGCTGACAATATCGCGTTATAGCTGCATCAGCTGCCGATGTCTGGCAATGTGTGGCAGTCACAGGTCGGCCGGCCTACCCGCATGTCCCGGCTTGTCAGGAGGACTCCGCACAAACCAGCCAGGAGGACTCCCCCAAAATCGGTCAGGTAAGGGGGACTGCGTACCGCTGTGGCGACCGTTTCTGAGATCATCTCCGCGATGCGCGAGGCCGCCCCGCCCGGGCAGGACCGCCTTGACGAACCGGCGGCCAGCGAACTGCGCAGCCTGACCCAGGCGCTGATCGCCGCCAGGCCCGGCGCAGGCGAGGAGTACGCCAGGTTCCTTGCGATCGGGCGGCGGGCCATCCCCGTTCCCGATGCCGAGCTTGCGGCCTGGCTCGGCGGGGCGACGGTGCTGGTGACCGGCGGGACCGGGTGCATCGGCTCCAGGCTGATGGCGATGATCGCCCGGCAGCGGCCGGGGCGGCTGGTGAGCGTGAGCCGGGGCCTCACCGACGGCTGGCCGCGGCTCCCCGCCGCGGAGTACGCGCTGGCGGATATCCGGGATCCCGGCCGCCTCGCCGCCGTCTTCGCCGGTATCCGGCCCGACGTGGTGTTCCACCTGGCCGCGCAGCGCGACCCCGGGCTTGCCGAGCGCGAGGTCCACCGCACGGTCACCACGAACGTGCTCGGGACCAGGAACGTTATCGACGCGGCGGAGCAGAGCGGCGCGTCGCACCTGGTGTTCGCCTCGACCGGGAAGGCGCTGCGCCCGTACTCCCAGGAGGTGTACACGGCGTCCAAGCGCGCCGCGGAATGGCTGGTGGCCGACGCGGCGCGCCGCGGCAGCGCCACCTACTCGGCGGCCAGGTTCACCCACGTCGTCGACAACTCGATCATCTACACCAGGCTGCTGAGCTGGTGCGGCGGCGGCGTCATCCGGCTGCACGCCCCGGACATCATGTTCTACGCGCAGTCGGCGCTGGAGTCCGCGCAGCTCCTGCTGTGCGCGGGGCTCGGCGCGCGCCGCGGCGGGCTCTGGGCCCAGGCCATCACCGACCTGGGCTGGCCGGTCGGCCTGCTCGACCTGGCGCTGGGGGTGCTGGGCCGCACCGCGTCTGACATGCCCGTCTACATCAGCGGCTACGACCCAGGCTACGAGAGCAAGCCGTTCCCCGGGCTGTACGACCCGGAGACGGCCGGCGACGTGAGCCCGCTGCTCAGCGCGTTCGAGGCGGTGCACGTGCAGCCGGCGCCCGGCCGGGCGGCCGATGCGTTCCCGCTGCTGTTCGGGCCCGGGCCGCAGCCCGGCGCGTCGCTGCGGGCGCTGCAGGACGCGTGCGGGACCGGGAATCCCGCCGTGGTGCGCGCGGCGCTGGACGAGCTGTCGTGGTGGCTGCTCGACGCGATGCTGAAGGAGGTGCCGCGAGCGGCGCTGGCCCGCGTGGCCGGGCTCACCGGGCCGTTCGAGGACGAGCTGAGCCCCGCGTTCGCGAGGATCCTGGCAGCCGTCCGGGCCTACGCGGGAGCAGACTTGGGGCCGTGACGAGCTTCCACAATCTGGACGACTACGTGGCGATACCCCGGGTGACCGGGCTGCGGCTGTCGCCCGACGGGTCCTGGCTGGCGGCGGCGGTGCAGACGCTCGGCGGTGAGCCGAAGAAGTACCTCAGCAGCATCTGGCGGATTCCCGTGGCCGCGGCGGGGGACAGGACAGCGGCGGGGGACGGGACCGCGGCGGGCGGCGGGGCCGGAGGGGGCGGCGCGACCGGGCCGGAGGACGGCGGCCCCGGCGGGACGCCGGTGCGGCTGACCCGCAGCGCCGAGGGC